>CACZPY010000084.1 GCA_902783135.1 uncultured bacterium | reverse complement strand
CGTGCGCTCGGTGGGCTTGCTGCCGAGATAGTCCGGAAACGCCTTATCGAACTGCTGCATCATATCCCGAAACGCGCGTTCGATGGTCTTCGCCCGGGCGTTGAAGGGGAGTGCCGTGATGAGTTTCACGCCCAACTCGCCGAAGATCGAATGCTCCTTGCCGCCCGCCTCGAAGGGCGTCGAGTATCCGCGCGCGGTGTAGTCCTTGCCGTTGTCGAAGTAGGCGTAGCGCGGCGGCACCCCGCCCGTGTTGTAGAGGTAGAGCGCCAGCGTGTCGATCAGCGTGCCGGAGTTGACCGGTTCGGCGGTGATCCAGTAACTTGCGAAATACCAGCTGCGGGCGTCGAGCAGACCGGTGATGTTCGGCCGGACGCCGACCCAGCGGTTGTTCTCGTCGTCCCAGACGCGCACCCGGGTGTCGAAGGTACGGCTGTCGCCGATCACGCACTCGCCGGGTGCGACGTCGGTCCAGTCGCGCCGGATGAAGTCCATGCAGCGGTTTTTGAACGCGCTCTCGCCTTCGCGGGCGAGGATCACCGCCGCCGGGTCGAGGCGCGACGCCGCCAGCCGCACCGCCGCGATCGACGGCACCGGGATCGTCGAGTCGAGTTCCTTCATCTTGGCGCAGCTGAGCTTGTACGCTTGGGCGAGCGGCAACCGGTTCTGGTTGAGGAACATTCCCCAGAGCAGGTTCCAGAAACGCTCGTCGCCCTTTACGGGCTGCGCGCCGCGCCGGTAGTTGTCGGCGAGCGTGCCGTCGCTCTTGAGTTTGCGCTTCCAGTTCTTGTACGAGGCGAAGGTCAGCGTGCTCGCGCCGTGGTGCCCGCCGCGCACGAGGTTCGGGAAACACTCGGCGTAATTGGCGGCGACGAAAAGCGCGGCCTGCTCCTTGCTCATGCGGCGGCTCGCCGCCGCCTCGTCCACCATGCCGATGAACCGCGCGCGCTCCTTGGCGGTGGCGCGAACGTCGGCGGGCAGAGTGTCGCACGTGACACTCGCCGGCGGTGCGGGCGTTGTCACCGCTGCCGCCGCCGGTTTGACGACCGCCGGCGGGCGGATCGGCGCGCCGCCGGGCGTGGCGGGCACGCGCTTTTTCAGCAGATCCATGAGTGCCATTTTTACACCGTTCCGGCAATGGTCGCTTCGATGTCGGCGACCTCGTCCAAAAGCGCCTGTTTGATCTCGGTGAGCTTCATGACGTCGGGCGTCTCCGCCCGCTTCTCGTATTCCAAGGCGGCGGCGAGGAAGCCGAGCCCGGAGTACAACGCCTGTTCGGCGTGCTCCGGCGTCTTCACCGCGTCGGCGAAGCTCTCGGCGGGGAGGCTCGCCGCCGCCGCGAGCGCGGCTTCGAAGCCGGGAAGTTCCGGCTGCTCCGGAGCCTGGCTGACTTCCTCGCCGAGCCACTCCGCGACGCGCCGGCGCAACTCCTCGCGCCCGACGCGCTCCAGATCCGGATTGCGGCTCACGAAGGCGACGACTTCGTCATCCGGCACCCGTGACAGCGTGAGCAGTTTTGCCACGTCGCACTCGAAAAGCCGGGTGTAAGTCGGCAGCGCGCTTTCATCCCTCAGCAGGCCGAGCAGCAGCTTGCCGACTTTGGCGAGGTGCGAACGGTAAGATACGCTGTCCAGCCCGAGTTCGTCGCGGCACCAGTTCACCCACTCGCGCAGATCCAGCGCCTCGTACATCTTGGCGATGCAGACGGCGACGGTCTGACTGACGCGGGAGTTAACGCGCAGCAGCTGTTTGCAGCCGGCGGTGATCTCCGCGACGTCCTCCGGAATGTCTCCCGAGGCGACGCGCTCCTGAAAGTTGACCGGCACCATCCCTTACGCCTCCTCCAGATGTTCGGCGTAGCCCTTGCGAAACGAGAGATCCACGACGTCGCCCGCCGGGATCACTTTCGCGCCGGGGATCTCCTCGCCCGCCATGATCCGCTTGAGGATCGCGCGCTTGACCGGGGTGTGCTTGGTCTGGATCAGATCCAGGTATCCGTTCTCCAACGCGAACTGGACCAGCGCGTCGAGGTCGCGGATCTCGACCTTCGGCGGAGCGGTTTTGATGCCGTAGGCGCCGATCCGCCCGACCTGGTGGGTGCGCGAGGTCTCATACCGCTCCTGATTCGCCATGACGGCGCGTTCGAGTTCGGTCGTGAGTTCGCGCTTCTCGGCGACCAGCGTGTCGAGCTTGGCCTTGTGCGCGAGTTCGAGATCCGCGAGCTGCTGCTTGTGCGCCGCCTCCTCGTGTTCGATCGTCGCCGTGACCCGCGCGATCTTCAAAAAGATGTCATCGACCTCGGCGACCGTCATCGCCTGATACTTGCGGTTGTCTTTCAAAATTCCCATCGTCTTTTCTCCCGTTTTGGTTGTTACTTGTTACACTGTTGGTCGGCGGTCGCCCACGCGAAGCGCAGGCCTCCGGCGTTGTGATCGTCGATGTAGACATGCGCGAAGATCTTGCGCGGGTTGTTCCTGTAGAGTTCGCACATCTCCGGCAGATTCTCGTTCGCGGCGTCGGGCAAAAGGTCGTGGATCGCGAGGAAATCTATCGCGAACTGCAGCGATTCCCCCTCGCGCATGGTATAGAGGATCCACTTGTCGCCGCGCTCGCGCAACTCGCGGATGAAACGCTCCGCCTCCGGCTTGAGTTTGCCGATGGCGGGGAAACGGTTTTCGACGATCGTCCCGTCGAAGTCGATGGCGTAGATCATCGGTTTTTGTTCCATTTTACCCGTGTCACATGTTACATTTTTTCCACAACTCATCCGGATCCGGCAGATCCGCGTACGCGTCGTCCGGGATCCGCACCTTCTTGAGCGCGTCGCGCACCTGGTACGGCTGCAGACCGAGCAGCGCCGCGATTTGCGCGTGGGTGAGTTCCGGGCAGAAGAAGTGCAGCCGGTTGCATCTCCACCAGTTCGGATTGGCGGCGATCATGTCCCCCAGGCAGACGATCCGGCTGAACGACAGGCAGCGCCGCCGGGCGAGCGGCAGACCGCCGCGCTCGATCGCGAGCGCCTCGCGGAGCACATCCGCGAGGGTGATGTCTTCGTTCTCATATTTCACAATGCGCCTCCACCTTGCCGCGCAGCATCCGTTCGAACTCCTGGCGGTAACACTCGGGCAGCATCAGATCGATGACACCGAACTGTATTACCAGCGTGCCGTCGGCATCCAGGCGCGCCCAAACTTCCGCGCTGCCGTACTGACCCGGGAAACCCCGCTCCATCGAGCGGATCACGGTGTCGCGGTAAAGCGCATCGCCCCACATGCCGACCACCGTGAGCGTCCGCCTCTTGTAGATCACATAGCAGTCCGCGCGCCGCGCCGGCACCGGTCTACCGACCAGCGTCTTGAAACCCATTTCCGCGCCTCCGCGATTTGAAGTTTTCCCGATACAGATCCCACGCGGGCGCCTGACACTTGGTGCGACAGACGACCCGCTGCCCGGAAGCCGACACCAGCCACCCGCCGTAGATTTTCCCGCCCGTATCCGGCAGGCAGTCCAATATTGCCGACCAGATCGCCGGTCCAATAATCAATGCGACCGCGGCAACGCTCAAACCGATCACAATTATCTCTTTCATCTCGTCACCTCAGCCATTTCACGACGACCGCCGCCGCCAGAACCAAAACCAGCACCGAGCAACTGATCGAACTTATGAAAAATCCAAAAGACTCCAAGTCTTGCATTTTCATTTCGTCACCTCATCAGCCCCATGATAACCGTGCAGATGCCTGCCGCCACCAAGCCGGCCACGAACAGCGTTGAAACCGCGACCAACAGAATCACCCAATTAGACACATCGGTATCCACTCTCGTGAAGGTGATCGGGGTGATCTCGAACACGCGCCCCGGAAACTTGAGCGAAAGCTCGTCGACAATCTTGTTTTTGGTGACTGTCCAATCGATGATGCTGTCTTGGGTGGTGGTACAGCCTGTACCGGCAATAACCGTATTGCCGCAATGCTGATAGAGGTAATCGATCCGCAGTTTCATCTTCCCGTTCTCCTTGTTTTTGTATTTATGCGCCCGCGTATGCGTGCGCGTTAATCCAGCAGATCCTTCCAGTCGCAGCCGAGGACGGCAGCATAGCGCTTCGCGATCCGCGCGGTGCGGATACCGCGGGCCTCCGAGTTTCCTATCGTCGAGGTCGTGACCCCGCACAGCGCCGCAAGTTCGCGCAGCTTCAGCTTGCGGAGCAGCCTCATTGCCTTAAGTTTGGACATCGTTTCTCCTTACCGGTTTAGCGTCGTTACGTTTAAAATAAACGAGAATACGCTATTTTCAAGCGTATTTACACTTTTTTCTTGAAAAAATACGCTTTGTGCGGTACCTTACGAAAAAAGGTGTAAAAAAACTATGTGTGAAAACGATTTTTTTAACGCGCTTCAAGAAGCGCTACGCCGCGCCGGAACGCAACAACGTTTCGCTGACTCGGTTGGGGTATCGCAATCTACTATAGCCGGATATTTCAGCGGTCGATATTCTGTTGGAAACATGACGGTATCGACATTAGTGAAGCTGTTCCCCAACATGACCATCGACTTCTTCGGCGACTCGACCGGCGACGACGGCGTGGATCGCTGCCGCAAGATGCTGCTCGCGGTCTTCGACAAACTTTCTCCCGACGACCAGCTGCGCTGCCTGAGCATCGTGATCGCCAACTTCCCCGACCAAGTCAAGGAAGGCGCGGAGAAATGAGAATAAGAAAGATTCTCGACATGAAGGACAAGCAGCCCGATATTCCCTTCTTTCTCCAAGATTTCATAGACATGACTTTCCTCATGCAGACAAGGGTCATTCCCCGATATGAAACGCTGTCAGAGTTGGAAATCGACTACAAAAGGCGACCGTGCTTCTCATTGATCGAGAAAGAATATCTCAAAACAGTTGATATTGTGGTCGCGGGCGGGATTTCTTATTTCGTTTGGGAAAGCGGAGTGCCCCGTAATGAGAAAATGCGGAAGGCCGTGTATTTTTTCTGCATGGCGGTACGTGATCTCCGGTGCTTTTTTCCGCCTAACCCGCATGATTTGCTTACGCCGAATAGGATAGACTTGTCGATGCTTGAAAAAATGCCAAGCGACAGGGCCGAACGAGCTTCCGAGAACCTGAAAAAACTTTTCACGGTGAATGAATCCGGGTATTTGATTTATAGGCCGGAAATGGTTGAGCAAAATCCGTTTGTCGTGTTCAGGGACCGCCGTCCCTGCGTGAATACGATTGTTTATTTGCCTGGCGACCAAATCAAAGGGGGCGCAAAGAAATGAACGACTGCAGAAAGTGCTACGGCGTTTATCGGTATTTCAATTATCCCAAAAATGAAATATGTTTTGTGGTTGCCGCTGACTCCAAAGCGGCTGATCAGCTGCTGGAATCGGCCACCCCGGATGCCGTCTCTCATTGGAATTTTTCTGAAGATGGGGATAAAATCGTTGACTACACCATAGAGGAGGGACTTTCTGAAGCGAAGGCCCTTGATTTGGCGCGACGCTGCGAAGAAGAGTATGACGAAGCTCCAATCGGTTTCCCGAATTGTAAAGTAAAACCAATTAATCAGCCCAACCCCGCTGATCCCGCCGCAGGGGCAGGCGAAAATACAACGCAACCATGAGGAGTAGCAAATGTCGAAGCTGATCAATTGTCCGACCTGCGGGGAGCAGGTGTCGAGCGGAGCGGCGGCTTGTCCGCACTGCGGTGAGGCGATCCGCAAGAACAAGCCGCGCAGCATCGTAGGTGGATTCGTCTCGTTGGGGCTCGGGCTCCTCCTCTGTGTCGGCTTCTTCGTGATCGGCGACCATGCTGATAGCGTCGAGCTCGGCAGGGTGGGACTGTTGATGCTGATCTTCGGCGTCGTCGGCGCCTGCATCTGCTTCACCTCGCCCGCGAAATAGTCAGCCGGCGCGAAAAAATAGCTGGCGAATAGCCGCGAGGGAGTTGACAACAAAAGCAGAGGTGCGTGATGAAAGTTTTGGTAACAAATATTCCCAATACCAGCAAAAACGTTTGTGATTGTTGCGGAACGTGGATTGCCCACTGGATAAAACACAAAAAAGTCAAACCTGTTTTCTGTAGAAGCTGCAAGAAAAAAACAAAAGATTTATTGGGCGGACACGTGTGGAAGGTGAAAGATAGCTCCGATAGGAAGTGGTATATTGTTCCATTGTGCAGCAGTTGCAACCAAACCGAGGATAAAGAATTTTGTGTTGAAGAAACTGATTTGGTGTGGGTTAGGGCGTGTGAGAAGTAATTCTCACCACCTTTCCCCGCCTCATTGGGCAGGATAAATCGCGTTTACATTGACCGCATAGGCGGGGGCGCGTTGTCTTCTTCGCCGTGGATCGGCGGTAAAATAGGTGCCGGGCATCACTGCGCGGATGCCGGGCAAGCGCCGTGGAATGCCTGACATCATCGCCGAGATGCCGTTCATGTGCCGCCCGATGCCGGGCAAGTGCCGCCGGGGTGTCGGTCAAGTGCCGTTTTATGCCATTTGGCACCCGTTTTATACCGCTTTATGCCTTTTTATGCCGCTTTATGCCGTCCGTAGAAGCGCAAAAATCCAAAGTGTTTGTAGTTTTTTGTAAAAATTATGGATTTTTATGGGATCGCTGGTTGAATCCGCGCCCAGCGATTATTATATTATATATTGCGAGCCCCGCCGTTGACACCGTAAAAAGGAGAGCGGCGTTAAAGAGGGGCAAGGAAAGGAGGCGGGCTCATGGATCAAAAATACAAAGACATGGTTGACGAAAGACTCCGGACGAATTCGTCCGAAATCTTTGGCAATTTCAGCCCGGAGCACGCCGGATACATCATCGCCCAGTTTATAGCGAAGGCAGAGAAATCCATAGAAATTCTCTCCGGAAATTTTTCTGATGCTTTCTATGATGGGATTTCTGTTGCCGATTTGCTGAAGGTGGCTGCCGAAAGGCTTAAAAAGAACGGTGGGAAAATCCGCATCATAACCGTGAACGGCGGACGCTGTCAAAAACTCCTTGAGCTCAAAGAAGAGATTGACAAAAAATCCTCGGGAGTACTGCAGTACATTCCTGCAAAATGTACAAATCCTGAAGCGGTCAACCACTTCATGGTTGTGGATGATATGCGTTATCGCCTTGAAGAGCCGCATTGGGGTTCAGCCCCCGACTCAATCCCGCAGTATGTGAAGGCGGAAGTGTGTTGCAACGGCGTGCAAAAGGCCGCGCAACTCTTGGCCTCGTTTTATCGGGCGTGGGACCAGCTCGGCGGAGACGAGGTGCCGCAAAAATGCGTAATGGGTTGAGCTTCGAGCTGCTTATGCAGCTCTTTTTTGCATTGGAGTGCCTATCTATCTGGAAGGTTCCGCGCCCCCAAGTCAAAGTGAATGACTTTAAGGCCAAGGAATCCAAAACACTGGATAAAATTGTTGAACCCTTTGGAAAACAATGGGACGATTTCAAAAAAAGTCGTTCCAGTTTCTGTCGCGCTGTTAAAAAAATTCGGCGACTTCAAATCACATCGAAGATTCTACATTATATCTTGCCTGGGGCTTTACTGACGAATGGCCCTCAAATACCTGAGGAAACATTGGAAATATTCCAGCGCGTTGAAGGAATTTATAAGCAGTGCGCTCGGTTTCAGCGTACGTCAAGGTTGTATCGGGGCTTCCAGTGGATAACAAAGCTATTATGCTCTTTTGTTCCGATGGTCACCCTTTCCATTGCGGTAATTGGCCTTGCGCTATTCAAGGATCCAAGCGCCGGACGTAGCATAAGAGCACTCAATATGTTGGCCGCAATATATTTTTCTGTTAAACTCGCGATTGTTGCAGTTACCGTATTGCTTGCCCATAAATATGATAGCGTCTTAAAAGAAGTTGAGCCCGTTGAAAATGAAACGGAGCCTCAAGGAATCGGACGTTGCTGATGATTCAGTAGGTCCACTGCTTTTCCCCCGCCCAGCCAGGGCGGGATTTTTTTTTGGCCCGCGTTTCCGGGCAAGACTTCCTTTTTCCCCGGATTTTTGAGGTCAAATTACACTTTTTTCTTAACAAGACACTTTCTTGCCCCCTAATATATAGAGGGGGTCACCAATCCCTACCCAAAAAGCAGTTCCGCGCCGCCGTTCTCTTCTCCTTGGGGCGGCGGCGCGGAGCTCTTTCCATTGTTTTTTTGCGGCGGACGGCGGTCGCCGAAGGATCGCAAGACTCCGGATGACAGGTCCCGCCCCGGCAAATTCCGGGGTGAGCAGTAAAACGCCACGACTGCCGCCCGTCGCATTCTTTTGGTTTTCACGGCAGACCAATGCCCCAACCCCCTCCCGGGTGAACGTCTTAGCGTTCATGCCCCCCGGGAGATTTTTGCAAGGTTTAAGTTAATGGACACTCTGTATTCGGCGCTGATCGGCGCGGGCGTCCCCAGCATCGCCTGTATAATCCTCTGCTGGCTCGTCTGGCGGCAGCTGACCGCCGACTCAACCGCCCGCAAGCGTTTGGAGGAGAAGGTCACGACGCTCGAGACCGAGAAATTCAGCAAATTGGAATGCCGAGTCGAGGAACATATTAAGGCCGACCGCGGCCAGGAGCTGCTGGCCGAAATGAAACACCTCTGCGGCAACGTCGAAAAGCTGACGACGCAGGTCACGCGGGCGCTGGAGACCAACGCGGGCCAGGCGGCCGACATCGAAAGCAACAAACGCTACATCGACAACCTGCGGGACGATCTGCAGGATCACATCAAAGACTGCAACCGGAGGGCTTGGCACAATGGCAAATGACAAATACGCGATCCGCCGGGCGCTGCTGCTGGCGCTGGCCAAATTCGTCTGCCCGCTGGATCTGAACACCGTTTTGTGCGATGACCGTCTGATGCTGCTCGGCGTCGACAATGCGCGCGCGCTGCGCGAGTGGGACGAGCTGACGGCGGCGGAATATCTGCTGCCGGTGCCGGGGTTCCCGGAGGCGCGCAAACTCGCTCCGGCGATCCGGAAGAAGATCGAAGCGGGGCAGTCGCTGCTCGACGATCCGTTCCTCGCCGGCGCGTCGGCCGTGAGGTGATATTATGGCGGGACCGAGGAATAATTACAGCCGTCTGCCGTGGGCGGTGCGCTGCCGCGTGCTGTCGATGCTATACGACGGCGCGGAGTACGACGAGATCCGGCGCGATCCGGAGGTCGCCGCCGCGTGCAAGGAGCGCAATTTGACGCTTCACAACGCCACTTTTCTGGCGGTGCGGAAGTGCGAAGAATACAAGGAGTTCGGGCGCAAGGCGATGAGCTACAAGGCGGCGCAGGATGCCGACCGCATCGCCGCGGGCGTGCTCAACGCCTCCGGGGCGCAGGCCGATCTGACCGACGTCGCCCGCTACGAGATCAGCCGGGCGGTGCGCGAGATCCTCGACGACGACGACGGCGAACCCGGGTCCAGAGCGAAGCATCTGCGGACGCTGTCGCAGACGCTGCTCGCGCTCTCGAACTCCGCGAAGGACGAGCAGATCGCCGCGCTGCGGCGTAAACTCGACGAAAAAGACCGCTCGATCGACGCGCTCAAAGCCAAGATCGCGGAACTCGAAAACGCTCTCGCCGCCGCCACGGCGGAGACCGGAGCAACGCAAACCGGCATCAGCCGGGAAAAATTGGCCGAGGTCGAGGGACAAATCAAAATGCTGTGAGGTTGCCACATGGGCAATGCCAAAATAAAACCACGCAGCGACGCGCTGCTGCTCGACTACCAAAAGCGCTGGGTGCTCGACACCTCGCGCCTCAAAATCATGGAAAAGTCGCGGCAGATCGGCATCTCCTGGGCGAGCGCCTACAGCCTCGTCCGCCGCAAGGCGCTCGACACCGCCCGGCTCGACGGCTGGGTCTCCAGCCGCGACGAGATCCAGGCGCGGCTGTTTCTCGACGACTGCAAGCGCTTCGCCGGGATCCTGGACACCGCGGTCAAGGATCTCGGCGTCCAGCTTGTCGAAAACGAAAAGACCTATATTCTCGAGTTCGCCAACGGCTGTCACATCAATTCGATGTCGAGCAGCCCGGACGCCCAGGCGGGCAAGCGCGGGGACCGTCTGCTGGACGAGTTCGCGCTGCACAAGGACCCGCGCAAGCTCTACCAGATCGCGTACCCGGGCATCACTTGGGGCGGCCAGCTGGAGATCGTGTCGACGCACCGCGGATCGCACAATTTTTTCAACGAACTCGTCACCGAGATCCGCGAAAAAGGCAACCCGAAGAACTTTTCGCTGCACCGCGTGACCCTCGAAGACGCGCTCGACGACGGTTTTCTGTTCCGGCTGCAGCAGAAACTTTCGCCCGACGACGAACGCCAGGCGATGGACGAAGCGGATTATTTCAACTTCATCAAGTCCGGCTGCGCCGACGAGGAAAGTTTCCTCCAGGAGTACATGTGCGTCCCGGCCGATGATGCGAGCGCGTTTCTGAGTTACGACCTCATCGCCGGCTGCGAGTACGAAAAGACCCCGGCCAACCTCGGCGAGACTTCGAACCTCGCCGACCTGGACGGCAAGGCGCTCTACATCGGCGTAGACGTCGGCCGGCGCAAAGACCTGACTTGCATCTGGATCAACGAGCTCGCGGGCGACCGGCATCTCTGCCGGCGGCTGATCGTGCTGCAGAACCGGAAATTTTCGGAGCAGGAAGAGATTTTGTACCGCTTCCTGGGGCTGCCGAACCTGCGCCGGTGCTGCATCGACGCGACGGGGCTCGGGATGCAGCTCGCCGAACGCGCTCAGGAGCGCTTCGGCAGCTACCGCGTCGAGGGCGTGACCTTCTCGGCGCCGGTCAAGGAAGCGCTCGCGTACCCCGTAAAGGCCGCTTTCGAGGACCGCAACGTGCGGATCCCCTTCGACCGGAATCTGCAGAGCGACCTCCGGGCGATCAAGAAGGAAACGACCGCGGCGGGCAACGTCCGCTTCTCGGCGGACCGCGGCGAAAACGGCCACAGCGACCGCTTCTGGGCGCTCGCGCTGGCGATCCACGCCGCGGCGGACGGCGCGGCGGGGCCGTGCCGCTTCGAACCGTCGGAAGCGATCCGGATCTCGAGCGAACAATACGATTTCAACCATCCGCAACGAAGGATAGATCATGAAAGTAAAGAACCCGCCAAGTGGCCGTTCTGAGGTGCCGCGCTTCCGGCTGCTGCCGGAGCCGAGCGACCGCCACCGCTACGCGGGCGGCGGGATTTGCACCCCGGAGCACCTGGCGGCGTGCATCGCCGCCGCCAATTCGGGCGACATCGAGCAGCTGTGTCTCGTCGGGCGCGACATCATGGAGCGCAATTGGGATATCGGCGGAGCGATGGAGCAACGCGTCGACGCCCTGACCGGGTGCCAGTGGAGCGTGCAGCCTGGCGACGACCGCCCGGCGTCGAAGCTCGCGGCGGAAAAGTTCTCCGAGGCGCTGCTGGCGGCGGGAAAACTTAACGGATACGACACGTTTTACGACTTCTGCGCTCATGCGATGAACGCGGTCGTGATGCCCTTCGCCCCCGCCGCGATCGTGTGGGGTGAAGGCGGCACGTTGGAGGGCTTTCGGAACCTCGACCCGTGGAACTTCACGCTTCGGGATGGCTTCACCCCCCGGCTGATAACGGACGAGTTCCCGACCGGAATGCCGGAAGAGCTGCAGACCAACGGTTTCGTCTTCCACTCGCTGCGCAAAAAGAGCGATCCGGTGCGGCAGGGGCATATCCGCGCGCTCGCCTGGCTGCACGTCTTCCAGAACTGGCCGATCAAAGATCTGATGAGCTTCATCGAGCGCTTCGGGATGCCCTTCGTGGTCGCCAAGGTCGACCAGAACGCCTGGGACAACGAGCGCAGCGTGCTGCACCAGCTGATCCGCAACTTCGGACCGTCGGGCGGCGGCGTCTTCACCAAGTCGACCGAATTGGAGCTGCTGCAGGCCGCCAACACCGGCAGCGACAACGTCTATTTCCGCGCGTTGGAGTTCGCAAGGAACGCGATCTACACGCTGATCGTCGGGCAGCTCGCCAGCTCGTCGGATTCGAGCGGCATGTCCAACGGCGACGCGCAGACCGCCGTCCGGCAGGACATTCTGGAGGCCGACGCGCGGGCGCTGGAGTCGACGATCCTCGCGCAAGTCGCCGCCCCGTGGACGCGCTTCCAGTTCGGCGACCGCGCCGCGGTTCCCGAGCTGAGGTTCGCGGTCGAGCCGCCGGAAAACCTCGGCGAGTTCGCGACCGTCGTGAATACCCTGAGCCAGGCGGGCTTCAAAGCCGACGCCGCCGAGTTGAGCGAGCGCTTCGGCATCAAGCTCCGCTACGAGCCGCCCGCGCAGCCGGCGCCCTACGGCAACGCGCTGGCGATGGCGGACAAGTCTGACAAGTCCGACCGGTCCGACAAAAAAGAGCTTGCGGCGGCCGCCGAGGAGTGGCTCAAACCGCTCGCCGACGAGGTAGACAAGCTCGCGGACGATGACGACATGACGGATGCGGAGTTCGGACGGCGGCTCGCGGCGTTGGCGGCGGGCAAATGCTCGGGACCGACCAAAAAACTCGAAAAATTCATGGAAGAGCGGATATACGACGCCATAGCCGGCGGAGCGGTGAAAAGATGACCTTCGACGAAGCCAACGCGTTCATACAAAAGCGGGTTCCCAAGATCACGGCGCTCGGTTCGCTGGGGCTCTCGCGCAGCGTTCCGGCGCGGATCCGTGCCCACTGTTTTTACTCGGCGCGGGTCGCCGATTCGCGGGTGCTGGGACGCTTCAAGGACGTATCCGACGCCTTCAGCGCGGGTCAGATCGACCGCTCCGAGGCGCGGCACATGCTGCGCACATTCACCCAGGCAAACGGACTTGACGACGGATCGCGCCGGATCACCAATCTGGCGGCGCCCGCGCGGCTCAATTTGGTGCTGACCATGAACGCCCGGATGGGCGAAGCGGTCGGGCGCTACGCCCGCGACCGCGATCCGGTGGTCGAAGAGCGTTTTCCGTGCTGGAGATACCACGCCGGCAGGAACCCGCGCGCCGAGCACGCGCAATATGACGGGATGGTGTTCCGCAAAAACGATCCGATCTGGCAGAAGATCTATCCGCCGTGGGAGTTCAACTGCAACTGCTGGGTCGAAAACTGCGACGAGGAACCCGCTCCGTCGGATCTGGTCGCCAGGCTGACGCCGCAGGCGCCGCCGAAGAGCGGTTTCGAGTTCGACCCCGCCGAGGCGTTCGAGGACTACAAGGTCGATAATTTCGACTTCGACACTCCGGAAGCGGCGCCGGACAAAACAATTCGGATTCAGGCGGAACGGTTGGAGCACGATGAGCTGAAGCGGCTTTACCGCGACGTCGAGGACCGACAGCCGGGAATCATTGCCGCTTCGGATGACTGGTGGAGCGACCTGAAAAAGGAAGAACGCGAACTGGTGCAGCGCTACACTGCGTCCGACGTTATGCAGCTCAACATGGCGAGTCGCGGTAAAGAGGATATGACTCGCGCAATCTCCCAGGAGATGGACGAGCTTTCCGCCGTGTTGGAAAAAGCACCGAAATACACCGGCGGCACACTCTACCGCGTGATTAATCTGGAGTCGGGAGAAGAACTTGACGAATTGCGTAAAAGACTTACCGATTCAATAGTAGGGCTGTCCGGGTTCAATTCCACGTCGGTCAGTATGGCAAGCGCCAAACGGTATCTCCGAAACGATGCCGCGCACAAAGTAGTTTTTCACGTTGTGAATAGCCGCAGTGGTGCGTTCATTGGGCACCACAGCTGGATAGAAACCGACAAAGAGGTGCTTTTTGATCGAAAAATCAAATTCCGGGCTTTAAAACCCGGAGAAGAGGGGTATATTAACTATGATAAAATTTTTCGTGACGGTTTAATTCATATCGCCATAACCGAGGTCTGAAAATGATGGCGGAAACTTGGTGCGGCTCCGAACGCGACAAAAAACGCTTGGGTGCGTACTTGACTACCCAAGATGGACAGCGTAATGTTAAGCGCTGGCACGACCAAATGTATCGCGCAATGGAATGGCGAATCGCCAACGAAGGCTACGTTCCTCCGCCGGAAGAGTTGAAAAAACTCGAAGAGTGGCGTAAAAACCGCGACAAATAACCCGTAAGACAACCGAATAATAGCCAAGATAACACGCTGGTGAAATACCCAGCGTGTTTTTTGCGCTCATTTTCCGGGAGGCGAACAATGGCTTTCCGCATTTATTTTTCCGTCGACGTCGCCAAAATGCTGAACGATCTGCAACAGCTTCGGCTGGATGATAAGATCGCCGATATGGCGAAGACGGTACGGGTGTCACTGCATGACGCGGCGGAAAGTTCCGCGCGACGGCATATCGGCGGTACCTTCGGCGACGATCTGGCGCGCGGCGTCCGTTCTCAAATCGACGGCAACGTCGTCACCATCGACCACAAGAGCAACGACGACACCCACATCGCCGAGCACGTCCACTCGGGCGGCGTGATCCGCCCGCGAAATCGCAAGTACTTGGCGATCCCAACCAAGGACGCGCCGCGCGGTGAATGGGCGAGCGACCACAACTGGGCGACGCCCAACGGCAAGCCTGTGGTCATCCGTGACCCCAAGGCGGGGCTAAACGGGCGAGCCTACCTCGCCGAACCGCGGGGAAAACGCGGGAAACTGAAATTCCTGTACACGTTGGTTCGCCAGACCAAGCCGCAGCGTCCGCGTCCGTGGTGGCCGACCGATCAGGAGTTCGAAGTACTGACCGCGCGCGAGCTGGAGTGGCATCTGAATAAGCTGCTGCCGAATGAACTTTAGCACCCGGTTTACACCTAAAACGCCCGGACGCCGGGCCGTTTTCACAGGAGGTTTACACCATGAATTATCTGGCATTGACGTCCGACGTCGGTGAAAGTCCCGGCGTGATCCGCGACGCCAACGGCGTCCCGGTCGAGTGGACGCTGCTCAAGGTCGGCGACAATCCGATCTGTCAGGAGGGGCGCGACGGCGTGATCGCGCTCAGCACCGCCGACATGCGCTCCATCGTCGAGTACCACGAAAAGAAGGGCGAACTCATCCCCATCGACTCGGAGCACTATCTTTTCGCCCTCGCGCAGAGCAAAAAGCTCGACGAGGCGGAGGCGCTGCGGCTCTTCCCCGGCGCGGTCGCCGCGCTCGGCTACGGCGCGCTGGCGCTTTCGGGCGAGGAGCTGCGGGTCAAGGTCCAGTGGACGCCCGCCGCCTACGCCATGCTGAAGGAAAAGATCTACAAGTATTTTTCGCCGGTTCTCCGGGGCTTGGAAAAGCCGCCGCTGCGTCTCACCAGCGTCGCCATGACCAACACCCCGGCGATCAACAATCTGGACGCGCTCGCCGCGTCCGCAATCAAACCGCCGGGCGCATCCGGCAGAAAGGCCGTTATGGGCAATTTGGAAAAGGCGCTGGCGCGCCTGACGGGGCGCGACGCCGTCGCGCTGGAAGCGGAAAACGAAAAGGAGCGCGACGCCGTCGCCGCCGAAGTGGAGGAAAAGGCGTCGATCATCGAGCAGGTGAGGTCGCTCCTGAAGCTCGGCGACACCGCGACGCTCGACGAGATCACCGCCGCGCTGAAAGCCGAACTGGAAAAGGCCGCCTCGGCGGACGAAAAGCAGACCAAGCTGGACGAGCTCGCCGCCGCGGCCGAGAAACAGGCGCACGCGGCGCTGGTCGCCCGCGGTCGGGCGGAGCGGAAGATCACCGACGCCGACATGGAGTACGTGAACGGCCTCGACTCGAAGGCGCTCTCGGCGTATCTCGACCACACCTCGGCGAAGTTCCCGGCGCCCCCCGCCAAAACTCCGGCGCGCGAGCCCGACACCGCGGCACTGACCGCTGAGGAGCGCGGCATCTGCAGTCGGCTCGGCATCGCCGAAGCGGACTTCGTCAAGGAAAAGAACGGCAAGTAAGCCAGAAAGGACCGAATCATGTCTCTCAACAGTGAACGCAACACCCCGTACCGCAAGGGCGAACTCCGCACCTTCGTCGCCGGGGGCACCATCTACGCGGGCGGGCTCGCCGCCCTCGATTCGAACGGCAAGGCGGTCGCCGCCACGCCCGCGAGCGGCGCGATCGTCGTCGGCGTCGCCCAGAACACGGCGAGCTCCGGCGGCAAGGTCGACGTCAAGCGCGGCGTCTTCCCCTTCGAAGTCGTCTCCGGCGCGTCGATCACCCTCGCGGACGTGAACAAGAAAGCCTACGTGGTCGACGATGCGACCGTCACGCTCGTGTCGTCCGGCGCCGCGGTCGAGGTCGGCAAGGTCTTCGACGTCGACAATGAGGGCGCCTGGGTGGAAGTCAAGTGACAGGAGGAACAGCAATATGGAACTGAACAGCAAAAATCTGCAGGCGATGCGCACCGCCTTCAACCTCAAGTTCAAGGAGGGCGTCGCGCTTTACAAGCCGATCTACAAGGAACTCTCGATGGTCGAAGGCGACATCGCCCACGACGCGATCGAATTCCCGTTCCTCGACAACCTCGGCCGGATGCGCGAATGGCTGGGCGACCGCCAGTACAAGAATCTGTCGAGCCGCAAGATCCGCGTCAAGGAGCGCCCGTTCGAGATGTCGGTGGCGATCAAACGCCGCGCGATCGAGACCGACAACTGGGGCCTCTACGGTCGCGTCGCCACCGGAATGGGCGAATCGAGCGAGCGGCTGTGGGACGAGCTGATGATCGAAGCCATGACGAACCCGGAAAACTGGATCGACGGCAAGGCGTTCTACGCCGGCGACCGCAAGTACGGTTCGGGCAAGAGCGCCGGCACGGTCAACAACACCGCCAGCCTCGCGCTGTCGTTCGCCAATTTCGGCACCTTCTTCTCGCAGATGTGCAGCAACACCGGCAACGGCGGCATTCCGCTCGACGCCCGTCCGACGCACCTGATCGTCGGCCCCGCGCTGGAGGACACCGCCAGGATCATCATGGAGCAGGACCACTACCGCGACACGGACAACAACGAGGTGCTCAACCCCCACAAGGGCAAGTGCAAGGTCGTCGTGCATCCGCTCCTGATCGGCGCCGCCGCGAACGACTGGTATCTCGGCAAGTTCGACGGCGTGCTGAAGCCGCTCCTGACGATG
>CACZPY010000083.1 GCA_902783135.1 uncultured bacterium | reverse complement strand
CGCGCGCTCGCGCCGGAGCTCCGTATCCCACGCCATGCACGATAGGTCGTGCTCGTAGCCGCATTCGCAGTAGACGAGTTCGCCGAACACCCCCTGCCGCACCATGTTGAGGACCATGAGCTCGTTGCGGCCGTAACAGCAGTTTTCGAGCATCATGCATGGGGTCGCGGTCTCCTCGGAGGCGTGGACGAGCCGCCACAGCTCGTCGACGGAGGAGGCTCCGCCGACCTCGATCCCGACGTATTTCCCGCGTTTCAGGCACTCGCAGGCGATCGCGAGGTGCGAATTCCACGAGGTCGGCACGAAGACCGCCTCGACCGCAGGGTCGTCCAGAAGCGCGCGGAAGTCGGAGTACGCCTTGGGTCGTGGTGCACCGTTCCGGTCGAAGATCGACCCGATCTTGGCGACCCGTTCGGGGTCGAGGTCGCAGACCGCGGCGACCTCGACTGCAGGCATTTGAAATATCGAAGCCAACAGCGTTTCTGCGCGGGCGCCCAGCCCGATGATGCCGATTTTGACTGTCCGTTCGTCCATTTTCGACCTCTTTTCAGCTTGCCGTATGCTTCGGGATGACGGAAAACTCCGCCGCCGCACAGGAATTGTTTTCGTCGTCGCGCAGATCGACCACGGTCTTGCCCTCCGGCGCGGAAAAGCGAACGGGCGTGACCGACTGGCCGGGCTTTATCTGCCGCTTGAATTCCATCCTCACCCGGTCGAAGGTTGTCCCGCCCGGGAGCGCGTCCTCGGCGATGGCGAAGTACATCGCGCTCGTCAAATGCCCGTTCGGGTCGAGCGCGGAGCCGGTCACCCGGAACGGGGATCCCGCCGCGCCGCCACTCTGCGGGACCGGGATCTTGCGGGGCAGGCACTCCATCGGCTCGGCCTCGTCGTAGGCGACGCCGAAATCCGCCGGGTCGAGTTTCAGCGCCTTGCCCTGCCGGAGGTCGAAAAAGGCGCCGGTCGCGTTGGAGATCATGCACAAATTTCCCGCCTCGTCCCGCATCGTCAGGCGGCGCAGACCGTATATCGACTTGCAGCCGTAGATCTTGACCGCGGTCGTGACACGTTCCCGGAACTTCGGGCGGCGCAGGATGTCGAGCTGCATCGAAAAGAGGAAAATCGCGATGCCGTTGGTGCGCAGATATTCGCAGAAGCGTTTTTCCTGATACTCCTGAAACTGGCAGCAGTCCATCATCATCCCGACCGCTTCATGGAGTTTCAGGCGATTGTCGGCGCCCGCCTTGGTGAACGGGATCTGCGTTGTCATCTCATACATGGCAAAAAAACTTTCCGGTTGTTCGTGTCCTACGGCGGCCGCCCGGCCGCCGATGCGATAATATAAGCGCCGACCGCGTTTAATTCAACTCGGCTGACGCGCCTCGAACGACCGTTTGCCCCGGCGGTGCCATGCCGGGGCCGACGTAACCGCCTGAAGCTGAATAAGACTTATGGGACTTATAAGACTTATGGGACTTGCGTGTGCGGTGGGGGGCGTGCCGTAAAAGCCGGGGGCGCGTACCAAACCGCGCTCGTCCTATTTGTCTTATCCGTCCTATCCGTCAAGTGCGCGGGCGGGCAACCGTGTACGCGTCGGCGGTGGCATCAAACCCTAAAAAAAATCTCTGCCCGGTATGGATATTCGGCAAAAGTATAGTATATTATGCAGACGTTTTTTGGGGTGAACTCACTCATGAATTCAGAGATTTGCATATGTCTGCACAGATAGCGGTTCTGGCCGTCCAACTGGGAGTCATCCTGGTCGCGGCGCGGTTTTTCGGGATGCTGGCGTCCAAATTGAGGATCCCGGCGGTGATGGGCGAACTGGTGGCGGGGATATTGCTGGGGCCGTTCTGTCTGGGGTCGCTCCCGCTCGGCATCCGCAACTTCGAACACGGGCTCTTCCCGCTGGTCGCGAACCAGATCGTCCCCGTGGATGCCAAGCTGTACGGCATCGCCACGCTGGGGTCGATCCTGCTGCTCTTCGTCTCCGGTCTCGAGACCGATGTACGCACTTTCTTCAAATATTCGGTCGTGGGCACGGTGGTCGGCATCGGCGGCGTGCTCTGTTCGTTTTTCTGCGGCACCGCCGTCGGAGTGCTGCTCGGCTGGGAGTTCATGGATCCGCGCACGCTGTTTTTGGGGATCCTCTGCACCGCGACCAGCGTCGGGATCTCCGCGCGCATCCTCTCCGAACACAAGGCGAT
>CACZPY010000082.1 GCA_902783135.1 uncultured bacterium | reverse complement strand
TAATAGCCGAACGCCAGCGCCGACAGTTCGACCACGTTGAACCCCAGTTCCCGCAGATCCCCGTAGATCGGTCCGGGCACCAATATCTTCGACATGCTGGTGAAGAAGGATAACGTCACCCCGCACCAGAGCACCACCACCTGACGGCGGCGCAATTGAACAGCATCCAATTTCATCGTTCCCTGCCTGAAATGCTACATGCTAAAAAAAATACACGGGCGCGCAGCGACGAAACCGCGCTCCGTTATTGTCGATGATTAAAAAATACAGCATCAACGCCGTTTTTTCAAGCACGATTAATCCGCTCCGCGCCTTGACAACCGCCGTCAGCAAATCTATATTATCTCTTTACTGAGAGAGGCAGACAGCAACGCGTGGGAGATACCGCTTTGAAGATAATCCACTTTTCCGATCCGCATGCCGGAGGCGGCGCCGAAGACTGGCGCGCCTACTTCGACAAACGCTGGGTCGGCGTCTTCAACTATCGCTTCCGCCGCCGTTTCAAGCACGATCTGACCAAACTCGAAAACACGGTCGGGTACATTCTCGCCGCCCGTCCCGACGTCGCCGTGTGCACCGGAGACCTGACCAGCACCGGTCAGCCGGGAGAATTCCAGCGGGTACTCGATATTCTCAAGCCGCTGCGCGATTCGGCGATCCCGCTGCTCTATCTGCCGGGCAACCACGACTGCTATGTGAACGTGCCGAAGTGCGTCGCGGCGGTGCGCGAGACGGTCGAATACCTGTCGCGCGGCGACTACCGGCTCGAGGATCTTCCGTTGCTGCGCGAATACGCGGGGGTGGAATTCATGCTGCTCAATGCCTGCCGTCCCTCCAATCTCTTGTGTTCGTGGGGATTCTTGAAAAAGCGCGATGTCGCCGCCGTCACGGAATGGTGCGCCGCGCCAAAAAACCGTCCGCGGGTGTTGCTGTCGCACTATCCGATGACCGAGGATCATCCCGTGCTGCGGGTGCGCCACCGGCTGTTCGGGCAGAAGAAGATCGTCGGGCTGATGCGCTCCCGCGCGATCGATCTGGTGCTGTGCGGGCATGTCCACCGTCCTTATCTGAAAGTGGACGGCTCGGGGCGCGGGGAGTGCTGTGCCGGCAGCGTCACCCGCAACGGAACGATGACCGAGATCGAAGTCGGCGCCGCCGGATGTTCCTTCCGGCGCGTCGCCGTCTGAAACTTGTAAAATCGCACTTGCGGTTGTAGATTATCTTTATGTAAGAAACATCCCCACGCGGCCGGATGGGCGATCCCACCGGCGAAGCGGAGATACGGATAAAGTCGGCGTTTCGGGGCTATGAGGGTCATTCAACTGGCGGTCGGCGGCTTCGACCACAATTTTTCCTATATCGTCACCGCCGGAAACGGCGAAAGTGCGGTGATCGATCCGACGGGGGACCGGAATGTTCTGTTTCCGGCACTCGCCGCGATCCCGAAGTGCCAAGTGCGCCACATTCTGGTGACGCACGGTCACGCGGATCATATCGGGCTGCTTGCGGAACTCGCCGCCGCGCACCCCGAAGCGGAAATCTCCGGACATCCCGGCAACCGTTACGTCACGCGCAAACTCGCCGACGGCGAAACGCTGGAACTCGGCGAGTCGCGTATCACGGCGCTTTACACGCCGGGGCACTCGCGCGACGCGGTCTGTTATCTCGCGGACGACGAGGCGCTGTTCACCGGCGACACGCTCTTCATGGACTATGTGGGCTTCGCGCGTCACCCCGAATCGCTTTATTCGTCGCTGAAGCGCATCTCCAAGCTCAACGGCAATATCACGCTCTATCCCGGACACGACTACGGCGGCGTATCCTGCCGCACGCTGGCGGAGGAAAAACGGGCGAATCCCTACCTCAACTGCCGCGATATCGAAGATTTCAAAAACCAACTCAAGGATATGGATTAAAGTGAACATCGTCAATCTGATCGCCGCCTTCGATTTCATCAGCACCAACGCCAGCACCACCGCCGCGATGCAGAAATATCTGCTGATCGCGGCGGCGGTCGCCGCCGCCGCCGCGCTGCTGGCGCTGCTGCTGTCGCCGCGCGCGATGCTGAAGTTCATCGCCTGGATATTGAGCCACACCTTTCTGCGGGTCAGGATCTACGGAGCGGAGAACATCCCCAGTTCCGGACCGGTGCTGCTGGTGTCGAACCATGTGTCGATCCTCGATCTGCTGATGCTCCAGAGCATCTGTCACAACCGGGTGCGCTTCATGGCGCGCGCCGAACTGGTGGATTTTCTGCCGAGCCGGTTCATCTTCCGCTATCTCGGCGTGATCCGCGTGCCGAACGCCAAACACCCCAAGGAGATGCAGGCTTTCTTCGACAGCGTCAAGATCCGGCTGAAGCGCGGCGAGACGATGTGCCTCTTCCCCGAAGGCGAGATCTCGGGCAACGGAAATTTGATGCGGTTCCGTTCCGGCGTCGAGCAGCTGATGCCCGAAAACGTCGAAGTTTCGGTGCTGCCGGTGCGGATCGGCATGCTTCACGGGCGGATGATCTCGTTCCAGGGGAACCGGCTCCATCTGAACTGGCCGAAAAAGTTGCCCGTCAACTACAGCATAACCGTCGGCGAACCGGTGGTGCCGACGCTGACCCCGTTCCAGCTGCGCCAGAAGATCTCCGAACTCGGCGCCATCACCGAACGGCTCCCCCAGCCGGGAGAACTGCCGTGCCATACTTCGTTCGTCCTGCGGGCGAAGCGCCATCCGTTCCGCGCCAGCTTCTACGACGCCGCCACCGGGGCAAAGATGACCAACTTCAAACTGCTCGTCGGCGCGATGCTGCTGTCGCGCAAGATACTGCGCCTCGACCGCGGCGAAAACGGCTACGTCGGCGTGCTGATGCCCAACTGCAACGCCGCGGCGGCGACATTGATGGCGGTGCTCTTCGCCGACCGGACGCCCGCCGTCATCAACTACAGCGCGGGCGCGCAGGTGGCGCTCGACTCCGCCCGCCGTGCCGGGGTCAAGACCATTTTCACCAGCCGCAAGTTCCTCGAAAAACTCAAGTGGGAACCCACGCTGGAGATGGTCTTCCTCGAAGACGTCGCCACCATCATCACCCGACCGCAGAAGTTCATGGCGATCCTTTCCGCGCTGTTCGTGCCCGGCAAGATACTCGTCCGCAACCTGATGCCGATGAGCTGCTACAATCTGCACCATCAGGCGGTGCTGCTCTTTTCCAGCGGGTCGACCGGAGTTCCCAAGGCGGTGATGATCACCAACCGCAACATCAACTGCGACCTGTGGGCGTTCCTGCGCATGATCCCGCTGTACTCGAGCGACAAATTCGCGGGAAATCTGCCGCTCTTCCACGCCTTCGGCTTCACGCTGCTCTTCGGACTGCCCGCGCAGATCGGGATGCCGGTATGCTATGTGCTGAACCCGCTGAACGCCGCCGAGATCGTCAAGTCGATCAAGGACTTCAAGATCACGCTGCTCACCGCCACTCCGACCTTCATGCAGAAGTATCTGCACAAGATCACCGGCGACGAATTCGATTCGCTGCGGCTGATCGTCACGGGCGGTGAAAAACTCCGTCCCGAGCTCGTGGAAAAGTTCCGCGCCGTCACCGGCAAGGAGATCACCGAGGGGTACGGCTGCACCGAACTGTCGCCCATCGTCACCGTCAACTTCAGCAACTCGATCTACGAGATGTGCACCAAGACCGGCAAGCCCGGCAGCATCGGCTGCGCCCTGCCCGGCATCCACGTCCGCATCGTCGACCCCGAGACCGGAGTGGAACTCGGCCCCGACGAACCCGGCCGGATGCAGGTGTGCGGCGGCACCGTCATGAAGGGCTACCTCAACGCTCCCGAACAGACCGCCCGCGTGATCCAGAACGGCTACTACGATACCGGCGATGTCGCCAAACTCGACCGCGACGGCTACGTCTACATCACGGGACGCAGTTCCCGCTTCAGCAAGATCGGCGGCGAGATGGTCCCCCACGAAGCGATCGAGGACGCGATCACCAAGATGCGCAACAGCGAGATCGCCGAAGTCGCCGTCACCGGAAAGAACGATCCCAAACGCGGCGAGAAGCTGCTCGTCTTCTACACTCCGGACGACCTCGATCCCGCCGCCGTCATTGAGGAACTGCGCAAGACGCTGCCGAACCTCTGGGTTCCCAAGGCGGACGACTTCATCAAGGTCCCGGAACTGCCGCTTCTGGGCAGCGGAAAACTCGACATGCGCAAACTGAACGCCATGGCGGCGGAGATGAAGGATTGAAAGATCTTCGCCGGGCCGGCTCTCCGGCGGCGGATCATTCGCCGCGGGCGCGGCGCAGTTCTTTCTTCTCGCGGTGACGCAGACGGATCAGCCCGAAGCAGTTGCGCCACCCGTTCCGCTCGTAGCGGAAGACCGGATACGCGACTCCCCCGAGCGCCGATTTGTAGTCGTATTCGCCGGGACCGAGAAAAATATCCTCCACTTCCGGGCGCCCGGTCAGCAACTCCGCGATCACCGCATAGGTGAGATAATATCCGGGGGAGTACTTGTCGTACTCGCCGCGGGTACGCGTCAAATGGGTGTAAAAAATCGCCCCGCCGCCGATGTACCCGAGCGATGCGGCGAGCGGGGCGCCACCCGCATCGCGGAGCACCCGGGTGACAGCGCATCCCCGCGCGGCAAGTTCGCAGTAGATCGCGCGCAGCGCGGCAAGTTCCGGCGAGTGATAACGGTGACGCGGGAATTGAGCCGAATACAAACGTTCGAAATCGTCGAACCCGGCATCCACATCGAGCACGGAAACGGTCGCTCCGAGTTTGGGCAGCGCATTGCGCAGCCAGCGGAGTTTTTTGCGATTCTTGCCGGAGAGGGTCGAAAACCACTCCTCCGCGCCGTCGACGCCTTCGAGATCCAGCAGCCAGGTGGTGGTGACGCACAATCTCCGCCAGTCGCCGACGTCTTCGATCGTGTGCGTGACGGGCGCGCCGAAATCCGGAGCCGTGAAGTTCCCGCGCGGCAGCTCCGCCGCATCCTCCGCGAACGGCAGACGGTCGTCCCCGGCGCAGAACTCCCCCCAGAAGACCGTCCGCAGCGCCGACAGCGGCAGGTTGTCCCGCATCAGACGTTCCGCGCATATCCGGCGCAGTCCGGCGCGTCCGGCGAGGTATTTTTCGAGTATCGGATTCATGCGCCGCTCCGTTGGTCCGCATCCACCCGCACCCGCCCGAAGAGGTCGTGGATCACCGCCAGCAGCGGGTGGCGGAAAACGAAGCAGTTGCGGACAAATTTCCTATAACGCGGCGACACTCCGATCCGCGGCAGCACCGCACGGACATCGCCGTTGCGGACGACCCCCTTGCTCACGGTGAACTGAATATCCAGCCCGCAGTCGCGCGCCGCCGCCACCGCGGCGCGGGAATAGTGACCCCACGGCCAGAATAAGATCCGGTGCCGCCGCCCGGTGATCGCCGAAAGTTCGCGGTACGCATTGTGCAGATCCGCGGCGAGAAACTCGCGGAACGCCGCCTCGTCCATGCCGTTCTGCGGACAGCTCAGCAGACTGAAGCCCGCCGATCCCAGTTCGTGGTGCGTTCCGTGGATCTCCAGCTGCCACACGCCGGAATCCTGCATCGCCCGCAGTTCCGCCCGGTTCAGAAAATTCGAACAGTCGCCGGAACGCCACGCCGCACCCGCCGCGTCCGCATCCCGGTAGAGCACGGCGTCGGATTCGGAATCCCGCACTGCGCCATCGCGCAGCGGACCCGCCGAAACCGCGAGCAGCGCCGTCAGCCCGCGCCGTTTCAGCACCGGAGCCGCGAAAAGCAGATTATCCACGTAGCCGTCGTCGAAGGAAAGCGCAGCGAAGTTTCCGCGATAACCCCGCGCCCCGGTGACGAAATCTTCGACCTCCGCCGCGGGGAGCATCCGGTAATGCCGTTCGAGATAATCCAGCGACCGCTCGAATTCCTCGACGATCAACGCCCCCGGCAGCCGTCGCGGCAGCACCCGATGATACATGAAAACAGTCAATGACATAGATAAAACTTCCTGCTGCACATAAAATACACGTCATGGACGGCTTTTTCAACCGGCATCTCCGTGACGTCGCACCTCCGCCGCGCCGACGATTTATCGTCCGGCGGCTTGCTTTTCCGGAAAAGCGGTTTATAGTAAGTAAAATTTACAAATCAACCCCGAATGGAGCAGATCATGCCGATCACCGAAATATTGGAGCAGAACGCCCGGTTGTATGGAAACAAAGTGGCGTTGGTGGAGATCAATCCGCAGGAACTGGAAAACCGTCATCTGACTTGGAAGGAGTATTCGCTCATCGAGCCCAGCCCGACCGACTCCTTCCGTTCGGAGATCACCTGGAGCGATTTCGACGCCAAAGCCAACCGGATGGCGAACTTTCTGCTGGCGCGGGGCATCCGGCGCGGCGCCAAGGTCGGCATACTGCTGATGAACTGCCTGGAGTGGCTGCCGATCTACTTCGGCATCCTCAAAAGCGGCGCGATGGCGGTGCCGCTGAACTTCCGCTACACCGCCGAGGAGATCCGTTACTGCGTGGAACTGGCGGATATCGAAATACTGATCTTCGGACCTTCCTTCACCGGACGGGTCGAAAGCATCTGCGGACGCATGCCGAAGATCAAAAGTCTGCTCTACGTCGGCGAGGACTGTCCCAGTTTCGCCGAGTCGTACGGGACGCTCGTTTCGTACTGTTCGTCCAAGTCGCCGGCGATCCCGCTCGGCGACGAGGACGAGGCGGCGATCTACTTTTCCTCCGGCACGACGGGCTTTCCGAAGGCGATCGTACACCGCCACCGGAGCCTGATGCACGCGTGCCGCGTCGAGCAGAAACACCACGGGCAAACGATCGACGACACCTTCCTCTGCATCCCGCCGCTGTACCACACCGGCGCCAAGATGCACTGGTTCGGCAGTTTCCTCGTGGGCGGCAAGGCCGTGCTCCTCAAGGG
>CACZPY010000081.1 GCA_902783135.1 uncultured bacterium | reverse complement strand
CCGATATAGGCGATGGTGCTCAACAGTTCGTTTTCCGGGAAGGCGGACCGTATCTCGTCTTCGATATCTATCCCGTTCTGGATCAGCACGATCACCGTCGACTTGGCGCGGATCGCCGGACGCAGCAGCGCCACCCGGTCGACCGTCGGCAGGACTTTGGTGGTGAGTATCACATAATCCGCGACGCCGGGATAATCCGCCGCGTTCCGAAGCACCATATGCGGCGAAAAGTGGAAGTCCCCGGCGATGCTGGAAACATCGTATCCGGAACGCTTGGCCGTTTCGTAATCGCTTCGTGCCACCACGCTGACTTCGGCACCGCTTTGCGCGAGCCTGCCGCCGAAATACAATCCGACGCTGCCGGCGCCCAAAATCAAAACTCTCATCTCATCCGACATTTCAACTGAATATACATGTCCCCAAACGCACCAGCGTCGAGCCGCAGGCGATCGCCGTGCGGTAATCTCCGCTCATCCCCATCGACAATAGCGGCAGCGACCGCCCGAAGCGTCGTTCCAAGCGGTCGCATTCCGACTTCAGGCGCCCGAAAATGCCGCGCAACACCGGCTCCGGCGCCGCCAGCGGAGCCATCGTCATCAACCCCGACCACTCGGCATTTTCACACTTGTCCGCGATTTCGGCGAGCCCGTCGAGTTCCGCGACGGGGATGCCGCCCTTGCTTTCTTCGCCGGAAACGCTGACTTCCAGCAGAAAGCGGGGCCGCCGGGCTTCTTCTCCGGCGATCCGATCGATCCGCGCGAGCAGATCGGGCGTATCGACCGAATGAATCACCGAAGCGACCTGCACCACCTTGCGGACCTTGTTGCTCTGCAGCGGGCCGATATAGTGCCACTCGATATCACCGGGCAGCAACTTCGCCTTTTCCACCAGCACCGAAGCGCGATTTTCTCCAAAACACCGCACTCCGTGAGCATACAGATCAGCTATCTGCTCCGCCGGCACGGTCTTGCTGACCGCCAGCAGCAATATGTCATCTTGGGCTTTGCCGGCTGCTGCGGCGGCATCCGCAACGCCCTGCCGCGCGGCAAGATATCGTTCCCAAAGCGTACTCATTCTTTTTCCGCGAAGCGCAGCCGATTTTCCGGCACAGGAGCGGTTATTTTGGTCCCGGCGGGCAGACTTTCGGTCAGCCAGACATTACCGCCGATCACCGAGTTGTCGCCGATGCTCACATCGCCCAGCACCGAAGCCCCGGAGTAGATGGTCACGTTGTTGCCGATGGTGGGATGGCGCTTGCGCCCCTTGATAAGCATGCCGCAGGCGTCTTTGGGGAAATTGCCGGCGCCCAGCGTCACCCCCTGATAGATGCGGATGTTGTTGCCGAGCACCGCGGTTTCACCGATCACCACTCCGGTGCCGTGATCGATGAATATCCCCTCCCCGAGTTTGGCGCCGGGATGGATGTCGATACCGGTCTGGGCGTGGACGAATTCGGTCATCATGCGCGGCAGCAGCGGGATCTTGTGCTCGTAAAGGACATGAGCCAAACGCTGCACCGTGATCGCCTTCAACCCGGGATAGCTCAATACGATCTCGTCGAAACTCGTGGCGGCGGGATCTCCGGCATAACCGGCGGCGACGTCTTTTTTGATGATCTCGCGCAATTTCGGCAATTCGTTCAACAGTGCCAGCGCCGCGTTGGAGCACATATCCCCATCCTTGCAGCGGCATCCCGTCTTGCAGTCGCAGACTATGCTGCGGTCGCTGCTGCGCATGACCCGGCAGATCTGATCGACCAGACCGTCATAGACTTCGCGCAGCAGCGCCTCGGTGCTGTGGGCCTCGCGGCTGGTGCGGTCGAACCCCGGGAAAATGAGTTCCAAAAGTTTTTCCGTGATCTCGATGACTTCGTCGCGGCGCGGGAAACTTTCGTCGTTGTCCGGATTCACTCCGATGCCGTCGGTATAACTCTGCTGCAGCGCTCCGGCGATCTCGTCGAGAGCGATGGAGAGTTTGCTTTTGCTTTCCTTGACCATTGTCGGGATCTACTCCACGTTTTGTATCTGTTCGCGCATCTTTTCGAGTTCGCTCTTGAAAGCGACCACCAGCGGCGACACCGAAGGCGAAGCCGCCTTGTTGCCGAGTGTGATGATTTCCCGGAAGAACTCCTGCGCGAGAAAATCTAGGCTGCGACCGGACGGGCGCCCGTCGGAGAGAAATCCCTCCAACTGGGAAAAATGGCTCTTCAGCCGGGTGATCTCCTCCGCCACATCCGACTTATCGGCATAAAACAACAACTCGCGGACCAGCGTTTCATCATCGGGCTTTACCGGCAATGCGGCATCGGCGAGTTTGCCGAGCAGACGTTTTTTGGCGATCTCCGGCAGTTTGGCGCACTCCGGCTCCAGACGGCCGAGCAGTTCCCGCAGCACCTCGCCGCGGCGGCGCAGATCGCTCTGCAGCGCTTCGCCTTCCCGGCACCGCATATCGCGGCAGGCGGCACAGGCATCGGTGACGGCACGTTCCAACGCTTCGTGAAACACGGGATCTTCCACATCGGTCTCGGCTCCCGAGATCACCCCCGGCAGGGTCATCAACGTTTCCACCGCGACGGCATCGGTCAATCCGGCGCGACGGCGCGCATCTATCGCGCCGTCGATGAGTTCATCCAGCAGCGCCTCGTCGATCCGCGGAGATCCGGAAGCGGATCCGGTCCCGATGTACATATTGAGACGCACCTGAACCGCGCCGCGGTTGAAGTACTCCGCGACGATCCGACGTACCACCGACTCCTGCGACGCGAGTTCCGGCGGAGCGATGACCCTTATTTCCAATTGTTTGCGATTGACCGAACTGATCTCTGCCGTCAGCCGGCAATCGGTGTTGAACACCGCTTCGCCGCGTCCGAATCCAGTCATGCTGAACATTATTTTTTCTCCTCGATTTTCTTCGGGGGCGACTTGGCGTACTTGCCGCCGAAATTCCGGTAGAACTCCTCCGGAGCTTTGATACGGCATACGGTATGCCGCTGCAGTTCTTCGGCACTGGTCTTGCCGGCAAAATTGATTTTCCAGCCGGCCATTTCCAAACCGCCGGGACCGCAGAACACGATAATATCCTTGTCGCCGGGGATCTCCCATACGATGGAATACTGTATCGATCTTTGGGCAAGATCACGCGCTTTGGCGATCTCCTTTTCCTCCGCCGCGCCGGTCGGATTGAAATTCAATTCGAAATTGGTCTCATACACCGCCGGGAAGTTGAAGCGGATAAAATTCTGCTCGTTCACACTCATCAGCCCGAACAGGTTGTCCCGGGCATAAGCACGGGCATCGGCAGTGGCTTTTTCGAGTTCTTTGACATTCGGCGGAGTGAATTTTTTGCGGATCAGACGTTCGGGATACCAGAAATCCATGCGCCCGGAAGATGCTCCGTAGATCAAATACCACTCGTTGCGCCCCGGCAACTTCCAAGTCACGCAGATCTGGTTCAGCTGGTCGTTCAACACCGGCGCATCGAGGCTGCGATCTTTTACGTATACCTTGCCGCCAATGATCGGAGACGTCAAAAACACCGGATCGTTGAAGGTGATGAAATACTTTTCCTCGGCGGAAAGTTCCGGCGCGTGTTCCAACAGATATTCGCGAGCGCGTCCCACCGCCCGATTCTGATAGTAGGCGTCGGAGTAACATCCCGCGCAAAAAACGGCCGCCGCCGCCGCAAGGACGGCACAAGCCAATACCGGCAAACGGTTAATCATCGAAACGACTCCTGCACACAAAAAAACTCCATAAAACCATCCGATTACTAAAAATAACCCTGCAAAGGCAAAAGTTCAACTGCCGCACATCAAAAAATCGCGGCCGGAGATTGAAAAAAATCCGCGGCAACGTTACCTTATGCAGCGGCGGAATGATATTCCGGAATGGAAGGAGCGTGTGTTCAAGTGATGCCGCAACGGCAAACGGCATTTTTCGGCGGCAGTTTCGATCCGCCGCATCTGGGGCATCTGGCGGTGGCGGAGGCGGCACTGTCGTCCCGTCTGTGCGGTCATGTGGCATGGGTGCCGGCATTCGCTCCGCCGCACAAACAGCAGCGCGGCGCATCATTCGCCGATCGCGTCCGCATGGCGGAGCTGACGATCGCTGGGCGAAATAACATGTCGGTCTGCCGGATCGAGGAAGAACTGCGGCTTACTCCGTCCTATACCATTTTGGTGCTCGAAGCGTGGCGGGAACGCTTCGGAGAAATCCCGGCGCTGCTGATCGGAGCGGATAGTCTGCTGGAACTGCATTCATGGCACCGGGCGCCGGAGCTTGTCGCCCGCTGCCGTATCATCTCGTATCCGCGCAACGGCTCCACGGTGACCGCTCGGGAACTTGCCCGCCACTGGCCGGATGAAACCGTCGAAAAACTGCTTTCCGGAATGATTCCCGGAGATTTTTTCGAAATATCTTCGTCGGAACTCAAAAAACGGATGGAAAAAAGTGCCGAAGCGGGCGATATTATACAATTGAAGGAGTATCTCTCCGAAAGCGTCTGCACATACATCATTAAAAACGGATTGTATGCCGCAGACGGCAGGAACCGGCGGGGATAACTTGAGAAGGGAAAACTCGATGCCGAAGAAATATACCGACGATCAGCTGGTGAAACTCTGTGTGGACAGCGCCAACGAGAAACTGGCGGAAAATGTGATCACCTTATCCATCGGACCGATCTCGAGCATTGCCGACTACTTCGTCATCGCCACCGCCAACTCGGAGCCGCAGCTGCGCGCGATCGCGGACTTCGTCGAGCGTCAGGCGCGGGAAAAGTTCGGCGTCCACGCCTCCGGCAGCACCGAAAGCAGCGAAGGCGGCTGGCGGCTGCTCGACTTCGGCAACGTGATCGTTCACGTCATGACTCCGGAAATGCGGGCGCGTTACAATTTGGAAGGACTCTGGGGCGATGCCGAGAAACTGCGGCGGATGCGCCCGGAACTGCAATGAGCATCAATCGTCAAAACCGCAGCGAATTCGACTGGGAACGCGAGATCCGTCGTGACGAACGCCGGATCAGCAGTTATTACCGGGAGCTCATGTATTGCCTCGATCTCCCCGGCGAAGAGGAGATGATCAACGAACAGCTCTCCGATCACCGTGCGTATCCGGTTCCGGTCGGCAACTGGGGCGATGTACTCAAAAACCGCCGTTTCTTCGACCGCGACGACGACGATGATGACGATCCGCCTCCGCCGCCGCGCCAATACTCGCCGCTGGTAACTCAAGTCGACCGTCTCGCCGCCGAGTGGTGCGCGGTGAGCGCGGCGATCTTGGACGAACGACTTTTCATCTCCGGCGGCTTGGCGATCGCCTGCGCCTATGCAAAGCTGTTGGGGCGCATCTCCGACTTCGCCGACGCCGATCCGGTGCGGGAAAAAACGCTGAAGATCAGCCTCGCCAAGCGGGCGCTTGCCGACATCAACGATCTGGCGGGCGCCTTCCAGGAGATCGTCGGCTGGCAGGAGTCGTTGCGCGACATAGTGGCGCGTCAACTTAACGAACTGTCGCTGTTACGGGAACAATTGACCGACCGGCTCGCGCAAAAACCCTGATCTCAGGCGAACTTAACCGTCATGTAGAGTTGCGACGTGCCGTCGAATACGTTCTCGATCCGGTGCGGAACGTCGCACTGATAGGTCAGCACATCACCCGCCTCCAAAACGGTCGACCGCTTTCCGGCAGTGACCTTGAAACTTCCCGCCGACACGGCGAGTATTTCCATGCATCCCGGGGAGTGCGCTTCGGATTCCAGCACCGCGCCGGGAGCCATGTTCAGGAGATATAGTTCCGTATCTTCGGCGAAGGATATGGGCGACAGCACCCGGATCTCGACCCCGTCCGCGCTGGACAATAACGGCAGATCGTTGCCGCGCGACACGTTGAACTCTCGGATCTTTTCGCTTTCCCCCATTACCAGCGCGTGGAGATCCACATGGATCGACTGCGCGATCTTCCACAACGTCGCCACCGTGGGATTGACCTTTCCCGCTTCGATCTGCGACAGCGTGGCCTTGGAAACGCCGCTGGCGAGCGAAAGTTCATCCAGACTCAATTTGCGTTCATGGCGCTCCTTGCGGACATTGCGCCCGATGACGAGCGGGGTGGCGACATCGTTCATGATCGAAAACTCCTTGTTGCAGTCAAATATAGCAGAATGCGGGGATTTGTCAAATATCCGGAGATGATATCAAAAAAAGCTCCCGAACCAATGGAACGGGAGCTGTAAGCGCGTTTAGTGCGACGCCGTTCTTTACCGGGCGTAATACTCGATAACGCTCATGATCTTGACCTGCACCGGGATCTCGTCGATCTGCGGAGCACGCAGCAGAGTCGCCTTCAGGTTGTCGAGATCGACTTCCAGATAAGCCGGAGGAGCGGCATTGCCCTTCTTGGCGGCTTCGGCGGCGGCGGGAGACTTTTCCGCGTTGATGGAGATGGTCTGGCCTTCCTTCACCACGCAGCTCGCACGGTCGACCCGCTTGCCGTCGACCAGGATGTGGCCATGATTGACCAACTGCTTGGCGGCGAAGATCGTCGGCGCGAAACCGGCACGATAGACCATCGAATCCAAACGCTGTTCCAGACTGCGGAACAGTTTTTCGTGGGTCTGCCCCAAACCGGCCTTGGCCTTGAAGAACGCGATGCGCAACTGCTTTTCGCTGATCGCGTAATAGTTACGGAGTTTCTGCTTTTCCAGCAACAGTTCGCCGTAGGTGGACAACTTGTTGCGTTTTCCCTTGCCGTGCGGTCCGGCGGCATAAGGACGTTTGACGCTCGGACACGTCGGATCACCCCACAGGCACTGCCCGATACGACGGCAGAACTTGTGCTTCGCTCGACTTGCGGTTGGCATAACCAATCCCTTTCTT
>CACZPY010000080.1 GCA_902783135.1 uncultured bacterium | reverse complement strand
TGAATTCGTGGATCCGCGTATACGGGATATCGGGATCGCAGTAGTTGATCACGCTGTTGCCCTGAAAATCGGTCAACGCCTCTCTGCCGGTCTCGAAACGCAGACTCCGCCACGGAAGCGCGCCGAAGCGGTATTCGAAAAGGCGATCCGGCGCGCCGGAATAATATGTCGGCACGTCGGAAAGTTCCGCTATGGTAAAGTCCGTGTTCAGCTTGACATCTATCCGCGGGGAATCCAACATGGCTTCGAACACCTTCTGATATCCGGCCGCAGGAATACCCTGATGCGGATCGGCAAAATACCCGGTGTCATAGGTGGCGCGCAACGGCAGCCGCCGCAGCAAATCGGCGGGAAGATTTTTCGGGTCCCGGTTCCACTGTTTGGCAGTGTAATTTTTTAAGAACGCCTCATACAGTTCCGGGCCCGCAAGCGCAAGCGCCTGTTCTTCGAAATTGCCGGGGGCTCCGATGGAAGAATCGCGTTTTTTAGCGAGAAACCCCGGCAGTTCCCGCGGGGAGAGATTCACGTTGAAAAAGGCGTTGATCAGCGGCAGCCCCAACGGGAGAAAATAACAGCGGTCGCGGTGTTTTGCCATGACCTGATGGCGATAGCAGTTGAAATCGGTAAATCGTCGAATAAACCGCCACACCTTTTCGTCGGAAGTGTGAAAAATGTGAGACCCGTGGAGATGAACCTCGATACCGGTCGAGGGATCTATATCCGAGCGGCAGTTGCCGCCGACGGCACTGCGCCGCTCCAACACCAGCACCCGCTTGCCCCGATCGGCCAACAGGCGGGCGACCGAACATCCCCAGATCCCAGCGCCGACGACGATCGAATCATACATTTTTAACCAACCGGCGTCAAAAAGACATACTGTTCTAATTTGCCCTTACTGTATCACGTTTTTTCCCGTATTTCAAGTTGATTGGGAGATAAAAACAAAGAAGGGCGATTTATCTTTCCCCTGCTTGCATTTCTCCGAAAAGATGCTATACTATGTCAGGGGGAAACACTTGCGGACGGGGGGAAGAGCCGCTATGCCTTTCTCCGGACAGTCGAAATGCGGCCGAAAACTTCGCAAGATGGCGTGTGAATTCGTTCGCACAGTATTATTCCTTTGTAAAACCGTTGGCTGAAGAATGAAATGTGTTGCAATCGGTGATGTTTTCATAACGCCGGAAATGATGAAAACGGCGCTGGATCAATATTCCGACATTATTGCGAAGACGGAATTTTTCTATTTCGGCGTCGATGATCGGGAAGCGATGCGCGAAACCGTGAAGCGCATCGAACACTACGAAAGAGAGTTGTTGGAAATCCCCGCCGGAGTGGAAGATGCCGTGCGCGACGCCGAAATGGTCATGGTACATCTCTGTCCGGTGACCAAAAAACTTCTTTCCTGCGCGCCGAAATTGAAATACATCCTGTGCAACCGCGGCGGAGTGGAGAACATCGATATCGACGAAGCGAATCGCAGAGGGATCATGCTGCTTCACAATCCGGCGCACAACTCCAACGCCGTGGCGGAATTCGTGATCGGACTCATGTTTGCGGAAATGCGGAACATCGTCCGGGCGAACGACGCGGTCAGACGGGGCGTGTGGCGGGAAAAATTCCCCAATTCCGGACATATCATCGAATTGAAGGATTTGACGGTCGGGATCATCGGCTTCGGCAACGTCGGAGAACTGGTCTGTGAAAAACTGCAGGGCTTCGGCTGCCGGATTTTGGTCTGCGACGTGTATCAGCGGCAGCGGGAAAATCCCCGCATCGACTGGAACCGGGTCTCCTTTGTGGATTTCGACCGCCTGATCCGGGAAAGCGACATCATAACACTGCATGCGCGGTCGAGCAAGCAGATCGTGGGCGCGCGGGAATTCGCGATGATGAAAAGGAGTGCTTATTTCATCAATACGAGCCGTTCCTGCATGGTCGATTACCACGCCTTGGCGGAGGCCTTGAAAAAGGAGGAGATCGGCGGCGCGGCCATTGATGTCTTCGATGTGGAGCCGTTGGAAAAATCTCATCCGTTTTTGGCCTTGGACAATATCACGCTGACCAATCACCGCGCCGGAGATACGCTCAACTCCTATTCGGACAGTCCCGGGGCCATGTTGCGTGAACTCGCAGCCTACCGGAAAGATGGGACGGCACCAAAATTTTGGTACAATCGATCGTGAAAATGATTTTTCGACGGTGCAGATATTCAGATTATCCGCATCGCGATGCGGAGACGATGGAGCGCCGACCGGGGGTTATGCTGTCGGGGGAACAGCTGCGGGACTTGCAAGATGCGCTGTTGGCGATTCTTTGTGATGTCGTCGCGATATGCGAGCAATACGGCATCCGTTATTTTCTTGTCGGCGGCACGGCGCTTGGAGCCGTCAGGCACCACGGCTTCATCCCGTGGGACGACGACGCGGACATCGCCGTGTTCCGCCGGGATTACCCGCGTTTTCTGAAGGCGCTGGGCGAAGTTTATCCATCCCGCTACGAGGTGCAGAGTCCGGAATGCACGTCCGGTTATCCCTCGCTGGTCACGCGAATCCGTCTGCGCGGCACCGAGGCGATGTCCCGCGAAGACCTCTGGACGGATCACGGCGGGATCGCTTTGGACGTTTTTGTGATCGAAAATGTGTTCGATCTGGTACCGCTGCGATGGTTCCAGGGGATGATGTCACTGTTTTTCACCGGCTTGCTGGCCTGCCGGAAAAGTTTTGCGGTCCGGAAAAAAATGGCGCGATATCTGATCCCGGAGTCCGCCCGCGTCGCGGGGAGTGCGGTCCGCTGTTTCGTCGGCGGGGCATTCGCCTGGCTCCCCCCCGGTTTTTTCCGGAATGTCGCTCTTTTTTTCAACCGGATGTGCCGCAACGAAACGAGCCGTTACGTTTCCATTCCGTCCGGACGGCGGCTGTTTTTCGACGACATGTACAGACGGGAGATTTTTGCCGACTCAAGAATGATCGACTTCGCCGGCAGTTCCTTCGCGGTGCCGGTCGGGGTGGAGGATTATCTGGAACACTGTTACGGCGACTGGCGGGAAACTCCGGAACACGACCGGGAGGGCACCCATTTTCTCTGCAGCTTCTCCATAGACGACTGGCGGGAAAATTTTTTATCGGCGGGACGGAAGGAATGACGATCTCCGGAAGGGACATGGGAAAAAGAATATTCTGGCTTCAAGCGTCAGTGAGGGCAATATGATTTTTGGCGGTATTTTGGCAGGGGGAATCGGATCGCGGATGTCGCAGACCGGTTTGCCGAAACAGTTTCTTGAACTGGGCGGCATCCCGATCATCGTTCGCACGGTGCGGCGTTTTTTCGAGCTGGGCAAGTTCGACAGGATCATCATCACGATGACCGAAACGCATTTGGATTATGCGCGGAATCTTCTGAAGGAGTACGCGATCGATATGGACAGGATTCGGCTTGTGGTCGGCGGGCCCTCCCGATTCGAGTCGCTGCTGTGTCTTTGCCGCGCGGCCGAGGAGGCGCTTCCGCCCGGCGAGGAGGCGCTCATCCTCACCCACGATTGCGCCCGTCCCTTCGTTTCCCTTAAAATATTGGCGGATAACCTCACGGAAATAGAGCATTTCGATATGGTGACGACTTCGGTGCCGACGGTGGATACGGTTCTGATCTCGGAGGATGGTCATATCGGGACGAGAGTCCCGGATCGGCACACGATCTTCTGCGATCAGGGGCCGCAAACCCTCCGGGTCCGGCATTTTCTCAAGCTGGTCGAATCCCTGAGCGAAGACGAGCACGCGAAGTACATTGAAGCCGGCAAGCTGTATATGGAAAAAGGATTCCGGGTGGGCATCGTCGCCGGAGATCGGATGAATTTTAAGATGACGACGCCGTTTGACATGACGGTCGCCGAGTGTTTGTTGAAAGAAAACAGCCGTTTGTAAAAGCCCGGGCACAATTTTCAGCCGCCCCCCCCAAAGAAAACGACATCACATGCAGAAGAGCGTTACAGACCGGTTGAATGAATTCAACGTTGCGTCGCTATACGAGGCCTTCGTTCAGGTCCAGAAATACGTAACGCAAAAAACCTTGCTCCGGCGCCGGCGGCGCGGCAAAATAAGGAAGTTCATTTTGCTGCATGACGGAGGAGAAGCCGCCGAGCTGGCCGCCCGGACATTGACGTTGGCCCAAGCGGCAAATGACATAGATTCGGTCGACATTATCCGGATCGCCGAGGACACCCCGCCGCCCGCCTCCCCTTTCCGCAACAGCGCGATTCT
>CACZPY010000079.1 GCA_902783135.1 uncultured bacterium | reverse complement strand
TGAAGGCGATCACGGTTGGCAAGAACGCAACGTACTACTTCCGCGGCATCGATGCGGCGGGCAACGCCTCGAAGTTGACGACCCTCAAGGTCACCAACATCGACAAGACGCCGCCCAAGGCGCCGACGGTCAAGTCGAGCAACAGCACCCGACCGACCAACAGGAACGTCACCGTCACGGCGACGTTTTCGAGCGATTCCGTCAAGAAGGAGTACTCCACCGACAAGAAGACGTGGAAGACCTATTCGAAGGCGATCACGGTCGAAAAAAACGGGACGTACTACTTCCGCGCGACGGACGCGGTCGGCAACGTCTCCGATGTGACAAGTTTCAAGGTGTCGAACATCGACAAGACCGCGCCCAAGGCGCCGACCGTCAAGGCGAGCACCACCAAGACCACCAACCAGAACGTGACGCTCACGGCGACGTTTTCGTCCGACAGCACGAGACCGCAGTACTCCACCGACAACAAGACGTGGAAGGCCTACACCGGAGCGGTTTCGGCGAGCAAGAACGGCACGTACTACTTCCGTGCCATCGACGCGGCGAGCAACGTCTCCAAGGTGACGAGCATCAAGGTCTCCAACATCGACAAGACGCCGCCCGCCATTCCGACGATCAAGGTCGACGACTCCAGTGCGCGCGACCTCGGCGGCAAGAGCGTCAAAGTGACGGCGACTTTTTCGACCGACTCCGCCAAGAAGCAGTACTCCGTCAACGGCGGTGAGTGGAAGGACTACACCAAGAAGCTGACCGTCAAGGAAAACACGATCTTAAAATTCCGCGGCATCGACAAGGTGGGCAACATCTCGCAGGTCAGGACTTTGTCGCTGTGCTGTTTCATGGACAAGAACAACAACAAGTGGGCAAACGCCACGGAGGCGCCGGAACACATTTTAGCCGGGGTGAACGATTCCTTCGACAAGAAGGACTTCTACGATCTGGAGGGGATCGAAGACCTGAGCATCGTGATGGCGCGCGGCCAAATCAAGGCGAGTTTCTACGACAGCGACCGGGAACCGATCGAATGCACCGCCGACAACGGAGTGAGCGCCTCGTCGTTCCAGATCACCGCGAGCGACAATCCCGACAAGAACACCCGGTACTTCGACGCCATCGCCGATGAGGTGAAATACCTGAAGATCGAAGCGGTTGGCACCGGCACCGGCGGTTACCATCTGTATTCGACGTTGGCATGACAAGCCGATAAAAGCGCAAACTCGACAAAAAAAGCGGCAGCCAAGTGCTGCCGCTTTTTTTTACGCGTTAGGATGCGATACGGGTGGCATCAACTGCGGTGCGCGGCGCGGCGGAGCGCCAGACGGATCGCCGCGAAGAAACTGCCCGTATCCGCGACGCCTTTCCACGCGATGTCGAACGCCGTCCCGTGGTCGGGACTGGTGCGGATGATCGGGATGCCCAGCGTCGAATTGACGCAGCTGTCGAACGCCAGCATCTTGACCGGGATGTGCCCCTGATCGTGGTACATCGCCACCAAGCCGTCGTATCTGCTCCGGATACGCTCAATGAACATCACGTCGGGCGGATAGGGTCCGTCGATGTCGATGCCCGCCGCGCGCAGTTCCTCCAGCGCCGGGATCACGGTGTCGTTTTCCTCGTGCCCCATGCAGCCGTTCTCGCCCGCGTGAGGATTCAGCGCCGCCGCCGCGAGTTTGGGAGCCTTTATTCCCTCCTCCCTTATCGCGTCGTAGAGCAGTTTCGACACGAGCACGATGCGCTCGCGCGTAAGTTTTTCAGACACCTCGGAGATCGGGATGTGCGTCGTGGCGAAGATCACTCTCAAACTTCCCGTCGACTGCAACATCGCGAAGTCGGAAGTACCGCACAGTTCCGCGATCCGCTCGGTGTGCCCCGTGAACGGGATCCCCGCCAGATTCACGGAATACTTGTTCATGGGCGCCGTGACGAGCGCGGCGCAGTCGCGGCGCCTGACCTCCTCCGTCGCCGCCGTCAGCGCGTCGTAGGCGACGCGACCGCAACGCGCATCCGCCTTGCCCACGGGAACGTCCGCAAACGCAAGACCGCCGTCGAAGGCGACGGCGGGGGCGGGACTCCCCTCCCCCCAGCGCCGCCACGCCTCGTCCAGCACGCTCTGCGCGCCGTAGAAGCGGAACTCCACGTCATGAAACTCCGGCGCCCGCGCCGCCCGGACGCACAGCTCCGGACCGACCCCGGCGGGGTCGCCCATCGAAACGGCGATCTTCACCACGCCTGTCCCTTCGAGGCGAAGTACGCCGCCACATGCGGGATCCGCGGCTTGATCAACTTTTTGATCGCCTGCGCGTATTCGCGGATCTCGACCTGAGCGTGATCGCTGTCGCGCAGTTCGAGGAAGTGCAGCAGATTGGAGAGGTCCACCGTGCCCCAGAACGTGACCATCATGTTCTGCGGCAGCACTCCGCGCGCCTGTTCGCGGCAAACGCCGGAAGCGAGCAGATGCTCATAGAGTTCCAACGACTTGCGGTTGTGCGCGGCGATCTCCTCGCGCAACGCCTTGTCGTCGAAATCCGGGTCCTCGAAGGACGCCTGACGGTTGTTCGTCGACTGGCGGCGCAGTTTGCCGGGGGTGTAGAACTCCATGTCGATCTCGGTGTAGCGCCGCGAGATCTCGTTGTAGCTCCAGGTCCGGTGGCGGTGCCACTGTCCGCGCACGAAGAGCGGGCAATGCACGCTGAAGGTGAAGACGATGTGTTCCAGCGGGCTCGTGTGGCGGTTCTCGATCAGATAGTTGAGCAGCACCACGTCGCGCTCGTCCATCTCGCTCTTGAGCTTGCCGAAGGAGACCCGCGCCGCGTTGACGATGGTGGTCTCGGTCCCCAGGCAGTCGATG
>CACZPY010000078.1 GCA_902783135.1 uncultured bacterium | reverse complement strand
CGGCGCCAATGCTCGCCCTCCGGTCGCTCAACGCCCGAGTCCTTCGGGCGTTTTTGCGCCGCTTTCGCTTTAGCGGCGCAAAGTCGCTCCCATGCGGGCTGCGCGCTCGGCGGCGACCGCCTCGCAAGAAGCGGGTGCGAATAAAACCAACGGTTGCGGTTGAACGTGCGCCGCCGCGAACGGCATCATTCCGCTTTTCTTGTCTTACTTCTTTTCTCGCGAAAAACGTTTTTTCTTGCTTACTTCTTTTTTGTTCCGGCAAAAAAGAAGTAAGTGCCGTAAGTAGGCGGCAACGCCGCCGCACACGGCATAAATTCGCTTTTCTTGTCTTACTTCTTTTCTTCGCGAAAAGAAGTAAGACGCAGGGCGTTGGTGACGACGCAGAGGGAACTTGCCGCCATGGCGAGGGCGCCGAAGGCGGGGACGAGTTTCCAGCCGAAGATGGGGAAGAACGCTCCGGCGGCGAGGGGGATGCCGACCGTGTTGTAGAAGAATGCCCAGAAGAGGTTTTCGCGGACGATGCGCATGGTGCGGCGGCTGAGTTCCCACGCGGTGAAACAGCCGTAAGGGTCGTCGCCGACGAGCACGACATCCGCGCTCTCCATCGCGGCGGCGGAGCCGGAACCGACGGCGATGCCGACGTCGGCACCGGCGAGGGCGGGAGCGTCGTTGACGCCGTCGCCGATCATGACGACGGGCGTTTTTGCCGCGGCGCGCAACTCTTCGACTGCGGCGAGTTTGTCTCCGGGCAGCAGTCCGGCGCGATATTCGTCGATGTCGAGCGCGGCGGCGAGGCGTCCGGCGGGTCCGGGAGCGTCGCCAGTCAGCATGACGGTGCGGATGCCGTGCGCCCGGAGCGCGGCGACGGTGGTTTTTGCGTTCGGACGGGGGGTATCTTCAAGGGCGACGCCTCCCGCGTAGACGCCGTCGTGAAAGGCGAGCACGTTGAGCTCCCCGGCGTCGGGCGGGAGGACGGCGCCTTCCGGCGCGAAGCGCGGATTGCCGAAGCGCCACAAGTCGCCGTCGAGACGGCATTCGATGCCGAGTCCGGGGAGCTCGCGGAACTCCTCCGGGGCGGCGAGTTCGAGACCGTGTTCCACGGCGGCGGCGACCAGCGCCCGCGCCAGCGGGTGGGCGCTCGACCGCTCGGCGGAGCCGAAGGCGGCGAGGAGTTCGTCGGCGCCGACGCCGGGCGCGGGGCGGAGCTCCGCGACGCGGAACTCTCCGGTCGTGAGGGTGCCCGTCTTGTCGAAGACGAAGGTGCGCGCCTTGTCGAAGGTCTCTATCGCGTCGCCGCTGCGGAACAATATCCCGCGCTTCGCTCCCGCGCCGACCCCGGCGACGAGCGCGATCGGCGTCGCCAGCCCGAGGGCGCAGGGGCAGGCGACCACCAGCACCGCGAGGGCGAACTCCAGCGCGGCGGCGGAACTTCCGGTGTGCCACCACCAGACGCCGAAGGTGACGATGGCGATCGCCAGCACGCACTGCACGAAGATCCCGGCGACGAAGTCGGCGGTGCGGGCGACGCGGGGGCGCGCGGACTGCGACGCTTCGACCATGGCGATGATCCGCGCGAAGGTGGAATCCGCCTGCGCGGCGGAAACTATGATCACAAGCGCGCCGTCTATATCGACGGTCGCCCCGGTGACGGGGTCGCCCGGATGCTTCGGCACCGGCAGCGACTCGCCGGTCAGCATCGATTCGTCGACGCTCGCGGAGCCGTCGATGACCGTACCGTCGGCGGGGATGCGTTCGCCGGGGCGCACCCGCAACTTATCGCCGGGGCGGATCTCCGACACCGCGATCTCCTCGTCGCTCCCGTCGGGGAGCAGCCGCACCGCCCGTTCGGGCAGCAGCGTCAGGAGTTCGCGGATGGTCCCGGTCACGCGGTTGCGGGAGCGCGCTTCGAGAAATCTGCCGAGCAATATCAGCGCCACGATCATCCCCGCCGACTCGAAGTACAACTGCCCGCCGGGGACGCGGTACATCACCCACAGACTGTAGACGACCGCGGCGCCGGTACCGCAGGCGATCAGCGTGTCCATATTGGGACGTCCCCGAAGCAGGAGCGGGATGCCCGTGCGGTAGAATCCGCTGCCGGCGGCGAGGGCGGGGAGCAGCAGCGCGAACTCCGCCCACGGTTTCCACGCATACTCGGACGGCAGGAATTTCATGACCGCCCACACTGCGAGCGCGGACAATGCGGCGACGGCGAGCGGCAGCACCGGAGGCGGTTCCGCTTCCGGCGTCCGCCGCGGACCGGTGTCGCGTTCGGCGTGGTAGCCCGCCTGTTCCACCGCGCGGATCACCGCGTCGTCGGAGCAGTCGCCCGAAACGGTGAATTTGCCGGTGGCGAAGTTGACATACACTTCTCCCGCGCCGGGAACTTTTTTGACCGCGCGTTCGGCGTTCCGGGCGCAGCCGGCGCAGTGGAGTCCGGTGATGACGAAGGTCCGCAAGGTCAACGCTCCTGAATGGTGGGGATGCCGAGCGGACAGCCGGTGAGGGTCGCCGTGGCGACGAGTTTGCCCTCGTCATTCGTGACCTCGACCCGGATCACCGCGCTCCGCCGCCCCCGGTGGATCAGCTGCGCCGCGGCGTAAAGTCCGCGCCCCGTGCCCGGCCGCAGGTACGAGATCGACGCGGTCTGCGCCACGGTGCGCTCGTTGCCGGAGTTGGCGACCCCCGCGAAGGCGAGGTCGCAGAGCGCGAAGATCGCGCCTCCCTGCACCACGCCCGAGGCGTTTAAGAGGTGCGGCGCGACCCGGAGCTCCGCCCGCGCCTCCGTATCCGTGACCAGCGTCAGCTGGATGCCGCTGTCGCGGCAGAAGACGTCGTGCTCGTTCAGATAATCCATGACCTTCCGCTGCATTTCCGTCATTTCCGTCTTTTCCATTATGGGGACTCCGTGATATGTTAGTATATGCTTTGATTCAATATGTTACGATGTCGGCGCGTACTTGCGTCCGGGGTGTTGCGCACACCCCGGACCCCTTGCGGCAGGGTTGCCAACCCTGCACCGGCTTCGGACGGCTTAGCCGTCCTCGCTTGGGTCGACTACAGTGTGTGACATTATATGACGTCGATCGCTCTTCCTATCGTCGGCAACATTATTTACGTTCTCTTTTTTATCCGGTTCGACTCCGTTCGCTCGACTGCGGGCGGCTGTTTTCCGCAAACATCGCTTTCCGCGACCGACCGTCTGCGCAATCATATACGGGCGATTTTGCGGAACCTTTTCCGCCGCCCCTGCGCGCTTCTTTACGAGCGCACAGGTCTTCGCTTCGTCGCGCCCAGCAAAGGGCTGCCCGCCCTTTGATCCCCGGCAGGGGCGACGCCCCTGCACCTGCCCGGAGCCGCCTTTTATGGTGGCTCCGGGCTTATGCTTCACGTTTCCGGCTTGCGGCAGAAAACTTTAATACCGCGAGTGTAAAATTCATTCGCTTTGGCGGTGGCGGTGCACCGCCTGCACCATGCCGAGCAGCGCCAGCGACACCACCGTGAACGATCCGCCGCGGCTGACCAGCGGCAGCGACAGCCCGGTGATCGGCATCACGCCGACGCTCATGCCGATATTGATGAACATGTGCGTGAAGAACATCGCCGCCGCGCCGACGCACAGCGACCTGCCGAAGGCGTCCTCCGTCAGAAACGCGGTGCGCAGTATCGAATACAGCAGCAATATATAGGCGCAGATCAGCGCCAGCGCGCCGAAGAACCCCGTCTCCTCCGCGATCACCGAGAAGATGAAGTCGTTGTTCGCCACCGTCTGCGGCAGAAAGCCGAGCGTGTTCTGCGTTCCTTCGCCGATGCCCTTGCCGGTCACTCCGCCCGAGCCGACCGCGAGCTTCGCCTGATAGGCGTTGTAGCCGGCGCCGGAGCGGTCGTACTCCGGATTGAGGAAGGTGCGGATGCGCGCCCGCTGGTAGTTGGAGAGCAGCGGACTGATCCGCATGGTCTCGTTGAGCACCGCCGCGCTCGCGAGCAGCGCGGCGGCGAGCACCCCGATCAGGATGAAGCGCCACTTCAGCCCGGCGCAGAACAGCATGGCGAGAAACACCGGCACGCAGACGATCGCGCTGCCGAGGTCGGGCTCGACCACGATCAGCGCCGCCGGGATCAGCATGACGACCGCTCCCGCGAGCGGTCCGCCGAGGCGGTCGACCCGGAAGAGCATACTCGAAAAAAGCGAGGAAAGCGCGAGGATCAGCCCGATCTTCGCGAACTCCGAAGGCTGTATCCGCAGCGGTCCCGCGCCGATCCAGCGGGTGGCGCCGTAGACCCGGATGCCGATGCCCGGGATCAGCACCAGCACCAGCATGACGAGCGTCACCATGTAGACGATCGCGGCGATCACCCGGTAGCGCCGCCGCGAGAGGTCGGGGACCGCGCACCCGAAGTACGCCGCCGCTCCGACGGCGAGCCAGAGCAGCTGACGGCGGAAGAAGTACGCTCCGTCGCCCGCCTGTATCCCGGTCGAATAGATGAAGACGAGGCCGACGCCGGAAAGAAACAGCACCACCCCCAGTTGAAGTTTGTCCAACGAAGCGGCGAAGGCGAGGAGCCGTTCCGGAAGCGATTCCGGCGTATCGCCGCGGCGGTGCGTTTCGGTCCGGATCATGCCTGTACGCTGAAGGTCTGGTCGCGGCGCGGTCCGACCGAGACGATCGCCACGGTGGAGTCGACGAGTTCCGCCATGTGTTTCAGGTAGTTGCGGGCGGCTTCGGGCAGATCCTTCCAGCACCGGGCGCTGGAGGTGTCGCATTGCCAGCCGGGCAGATATTCGAGCACCGGCTTGGCGCTTTCCAGTTCGGCGAGCGACGCGGGGAATTCTTTGGTGACGCGGCCGTCGATCTCGTAGCCGACGCAGATGGCGATCTTTTCCAGATCGTCGAGGACGTCGAGTTTGGTCACCGCGAGTTTGTTGACGCCGTTCACCATGCAGGCGTAGTGCGAGGCGACCGCGTCGAACCAGCCGCAGCGCCGGGGACGCCCGGTGGTCGCGCCAAATTCGCGCCCGCGCTGACGCAGATTTTCGCCGCAGTCGTCGAAAAGTTCGGTCGGGAACGGACCTTCGCCCACGCGGGTGGTGTACGCTTTGATGACTCCCCACACGTCGCGTACGCTCTGGGGCGGCACGCCGCCTCCGGTGCATGCCCCGCCCGAAGTGGTGTTGCTGCTGGTGACGAATGGATAGGTCCCGTGGTCGATGTCGAGCAGCGCGCCCTGCGCCCCTTCGAAGAGCACCTGTTTGCCCGCTTTGACCGCGGCGTTCACGATGTAGACGGTGTCGCGGACGCGCGGCGCGAGCTTGGCGGCGGCGGCGAGCACTTTCGCGAGTTCGGCTTCGACGTCGAGCTCCGGCGCGCCGCAGCGTTTGAAGATCTGATTGTACTTTTCCGCCTCGGCGCGGAACCCGGCGGCGAGGCGCTCCGGACTGGTGAGGTCGATCGCGCGGATGCCGGTGCGCCGCATCTTGTCGGCGTAGGCGGGACCGATCCCGCGGCCGGTGGTGCCGATCTTGACGCCGGTCCCGGATTCGTTGATGCGGTCCATGGTGCGGTGATAGGCGAAGATCAGCTGGGTGCGGTTGCTGATGAAGACGTTGCCGGTGTCGATGCCGCGTTTTTCCAGACCTTCCAGTTCCTCCTGAAGCGCGACGGGATCGGCGACGACGCCGTTGCCGATCACGCATTTGACCTCGGGACGGAAGACCCCCGACGGCACCAGATGCAGCACATAGCGCTCGTCCCCGATCTCGACGGTGTGCCCGGCGTTGTTGCCGCCCTGAAAGCGCACCACGACGTCGACGTCGCGGGTCAGCACGTCGATGAGTTTGCCCTTGCCCTCGTCACCCCACTGGGTCCCGACCAGAATATCAACCGGCATGATGAAACACTCCAATAATATTTGAAAATTTTTGCACGACCGAATCAAAGGAAAAACAGACGGGTTCTTCCGAAAACCGGAGGACCCGCGATATAAAATACCCCGTTCGCGGGCGCTTTTCAACCGCGCGCCTTGAAGTTTGCGCGATGAAAAGTTATATTACGATCATGATATTTGTTCTTATTGAGAAAACATAGGTGTATTAAGGCAAAAAAATAAAAGGAAACAGGCGGATTTGACACGGAATACCCGGCACTGTCGTCATTGCGGCAGCGGCGGATCGGAGGGGCGGCGGATCGAGTTTCCGCCGTCCGCGCGGCGGCGGATCATGATCGCCCGCGCCGGCTTCGGCCGGAGGCGGGACGCCGGCGCACCGGTATCGCCGCATCCCGCATCGCATTGACGCACGGCGCACGGGGGTGCCGCGCCGGCTCCGCCGGGAAAGTGGTTTATGTTTGACTCCCTTAGTGATCGTCTGCACGCCGTATTGAAACGTCTGCGCGGCGAAAGCCGCCTGAGCGAATCCAACATCGCCGAGGCGATGCGCGAGATCCGGACGGCGCTGCTCGAAGCCGATGTCAACCTCGAAGTCGCGTCCCAGTTCGTCGCGCGGGTATCCGCCGACTGCGTCGGGCAGGAGGTGCTCGCCAGCGTCACCCCCGGGCAGCAGGTGGTAAAGGTCGTCCACGACCATCTGGTGGAACTGCTCGGATCCGAAACGAGCGAACTCGTGCTGGAAGGCTCCCCCGCCGTGATCATGCTCTGCGGACTGCACGGCAGCGGCAAGACCACCACCGCCGGCAAACTTGCGCTCCACCTCAAAAACTCGGGCCGCCGGGTGATGCTGGTGGCGGGCGACGTCTACCGCCCGGCGGCGATCGACCAGTTGGAGAGCATCGGGCGCGACATCGGCGTGACCGTACACGCCGAACGCACCAGCGTCAACGTGACGGCGATCATCCAAAACGCGGTCGCCGACGCCGCGCGCGAGGGCTACGACACGGTGATCGTCGATACCGCGGGCCGGCTCCAGATCGACGACACGATGGTCCAGGAACTGGTGCGCATCCGGCAGGCGGTGAACCCCTGCGAGGTGCTGCTGGTCGCGGATGCCGCGCTGGGTCAGGAGGCGGTATCGGTCGCGGAACACTTCCACAAAGCCTTGGGGCTGACCGGCTTCATCCTCACCAAACTGGACGGCGACGCCCGGGGCGGTGCGGCGCTGTCGATCCGTCAGGTGACGCAGGTCCCGGTCAAGTTCGTCGGTTCCGGCGAAAAGATGGAAGCGCTGGAGGTCTTCCACCCGGAGCGCATGGCGGGGCGCATCCTCGGCATGGGCGACGTGGTGTCGCTGGTCGAAAAGGCGGCGGCGGAGATCGACGAGGCGGAGGCGAAGAAACTGCAGGAGCGCCTCAAACGCAATCAATTCGATTACAACGACTTCCTGTCGCAGCTGCGTCAGCTAAACCGGCTGGGCGGCATGGAGTCGCTGCTGAAATTCCTCCCCGGCGGGCGCCAGCTGGCGCAGGCGGCGGGGCAGCTCGATCCCAAGCACTTCAAGCACTTGGAGGCGATCGTCCAGTCGATGACCAAAAAGGAGCGCGCCAATCCCGATCTGGTGGATTTCAAGCGCCGCAAGCGCATCGCCGCCGGCGCGGGGGTCCCGGTCGAGGAGGTCGGCGCATTGGTCAAACAGTTCGAGACCATGCGCAAGATGATGCGCCAGAACGGTATGCTGGGACGGCTGATGGCGGGCGGATCGCTGCCGGAACATCCCGTTCCCGGTACTTTCGGCGGCATCCTCGGCGCTTCGGCGCCGGTGAACCGCAAGGAACTGGAACGCAAGCGCAAGGCGGCGAAGGCCGCCCGCAAGGAACGTCAGAAGCAGCGGCGGCGCAAACGCTGAAACACCGCCGGACGGGAAAGGACATGCGGAGATGTTGACATTGCTCATCGCGTTGGCGGCAGGCGGAATCTGCGGATATTTCGCCGATGCCGAGTGGGGCCTGCTTTGGGGCGTGATCTGCGGAGTCTTCGGCTTCATGCTCACGCAGCTGGCGGCGGGGCTGATCCTGCGGGGCGCGGTGAAGCGCCGTCAGGAGCGCATCCAGACGATCATGCGTAACGCCCAGCAGCGGATAAACAAGCAGATCAATCTGTTCCAGATCCGGCCGCCCTCGGGGATGCGCGCCGCCCAGCAGGTGCTGGAAAAACTCCAGAACGACGCCGCGCGGCAGGCGCTGGAGGCGACGGAGTCGTTCCGTCCGCTGTACCTTTGGAACTTGATGCTCAAGCGGCAGATCTCCGCGATGCGCGGTCAGTTGTACTACCAGCTCAAGGAGTTCAAGAGATCTTCCGCGTGCATGAACAAGGCGATCATCATGGATGCGCAGAGCATCGCGATCCGGCTGGCGCTCTTCCACCGCGACGGCGACGCGCGGCTCGACAAGTTCTTCGCCTCCAAGGTCCGTCGCCTCAAGGGCGACGACGCGGCGTTCGTCGCTTCGGTCTACGCGTGGATCAAACTCAAGCAGGGCGACGAAGCGGCGGCGCGCGACGCGCTCAATGCCGCGAAGAAGGTCTCCGACCATCCGGTGCTGCTGGAAAACCTCTCCAAACTGCTGAACGGAAAAGCCAAGCAGTACAGCAACGCGGGTTTCGGCGACATCTGGTACGCGCTCTACCTCGAAGAACCCAAGGTCAAGCCCCAGCGTCAGCGCCCGGGGCGCGGCTTTTAAGTTGCGGGAGATGTCACGGTGAGCGAAGAATCCCGACAGGCATGGAAGGATCTCGGCTGGAAACTCGCCGCGCCGCTGGTCTTCATCGGCGCGGTCGCGCTGGCGCTGCCGACGCTCTTCCGCAAACGCGGGTTCCGCAAACGCGAAGTGCTCTATTACCTCGATCTCTGCGGGGTGCATTCGGTGCCGATCGTGATCCTGATCTGCCTGCTGATGGGCGCGGTGATGGGAATACAGGCGGCGCTGCAGCTGCGCAAGGTCGGCACCGAGATCTTCATCGTCGACCTCGTCGGCTTCGCCGTGCTCAAGGAGTTCGGACCGCTGATGGTGGCGATGATCGCCACCGGACGGGCGGGCAGCGCCTTCGCCGCCGAGATCGGCACCATGAAGGTCAACGAGGAGATCAGCGCGTTGCGCACCATGGGCATCCGCCCCGAGGCGTATCTGGTGCTGCCCAAGCTGACCGCCATGCTGATCGCCATGCCGCTCCTGGCGGTGATCGGCGACGTCGCGGGCGTCGCGGGCGGGATGCTGGTGGGCGTAACCTATCTGGAACTGCCGCTCGAAGTGTACTGGGAACGCACGATCAACGCGCTCGGTCCCATGACCTTTCTGCTCGGGATCCTCAAGTGCGCGGTCTTCGCCATATTGATATCGCTCTGCGGCTGCTTCTGCGGTTTTGCCGCCGAAGGCGACGCGCAGGGGGTCGGCCGCGGCGCCACCCGGGCGGTGGTGAGCAGCATCTTCTTCGTGGTCGTCGCCGACGCGGTGATGACCATACTGTACTCGTTCATCGGATATTGACGGGAGGCGCGGCTGGATCATGGTAAAACGAAATGTCACGCCGGAGATACAGGTCACCGGGCTCACCATCGGCTACGGCACCCGGGTGCTGATGGAGAATCTGGAATTCGAGGTCAAGCGCGGCGAGATCTTCTTCATCATGGGCGGTTCCGGCTGCGGCAAGAGCACGCTGCTCAAGCACCTGATCGGGTTGTACGAGCCGATGCGCGGCGAGATCAAACTGCGCGGCCGGAGCATCGTGCGCGCGGACGAGGATTCGCGGCTGGAGATCATGCGCTCCTTCGGCGTGACCTATCAGGGCGGGGCGCTCTTCGGGTCGCTCACGGTGGCGGAGAACGTGGCGATGCCGCTTGAGGAGTACACCGATCTTTCGCGCGCCGAGATCGCCGAAACGGTGGAAAAAAAACTGGAACTCGTCGGACTCAAGGGCTTCGGCGGCTTCATGCCGGCGGAGCTTTCGGGCGGCATGTGCAAGCGCGCGGGGCTCGCCCGGGCGCTGGCGCTGGATCCCACGCTGCTCTTCTTCGACGAACCGTCGGCGGGACTCGATCCCGTGAGCTCGGCGGGATTGGACCGGCTGATCGTCGACCTCCGCGACCGCATCGGCGCCACGGTGGTGGTGGTCAGCCACGAACTGGACAGCGTGATGTCCATCGGCGACCGGATCATCATGCTGGACAAGGCGCGGCGCGGGATCATCGCCGCGGGCGATCCGCGGGAACTGCGCGACAGCTCCGACGATCCCGAAGTGCTGCGCTTTCTGAACCGCGACGGAATGAGAAAATGACCGGCTGCGGACGGTCGGAACGATCATAAAAGACAGGGATGATGCGATCATGAACGAACAGACTCGGCGACTGCACACCGGTATCTTCCTCACGGGGGGGCTGCTTCTGGTGCTGGCCATCCTCTTTTTTCTCGGCGGGCGGGACCTCTTCGCCCGGAAACTGAAGATCAGCACTTACTTCGAGGAGTCGGTGCAGGGATTGAGCCGCGGCGCGGCGGTCAAGTACCGCGGGGCGCCGATCGGTACGGTGTCGGATATAAGCATCATCTTTTCCAAACGGATCGTCCGCGTGGATATGGAGATCGACGTCGACAGCTTTTCGGGCATCGCCGGCGATTTCCGCTCGGAGTTCATGCGCGAGGTCCGCGACAACGGATTGCGCTGCCGGCTGGAGTATCTCGGCATCACCGGGCTCAAATTCATCGACTTCGACTACCGCAAGTCCGCCGGCGGCGACCTCAAGGCGCCGGAGTTCATCGACGACCCCGACACCCTTTACGTGCCCAGTGTGCCGTCGAGCTTCACCGACATCTACACCTCGGTCGCCGGCGCCATCGAAAAGATCGGCAAGATCAACATCGAGGAGATCGGCAGCGACGTTTCACGGGCCTTGCAGGAGATCGTCTCGCTGATCAGCGATCCCGCGTGGAAGTCGGCGATCAGCCGCATCGACGAGGCGGCGGCGAACATCGAGACCCTCTCCGGCAGCGTGACCCGCGCGGTCGACGAGCAGCGTCTGGACCGCATCCTTTCCGGCTTCGAGAACAGCCTCACCAATCTGGATGTGCTCATCAGGTCCATGAACAAGAACCTCGACGACTCCAAGTTCCCGGAAAGCGCCCGGGCGTTCCGTGCGGCGGCGGCGGCGGTGGTCGACAGCCGCATGGAGATCAGCAATGTGATCTTCAAGGTCAATCAGGCGATCGATTCGTTCCGCATGCTGTTCGACTATCTGGAGAGCGATCCCGGCGCGCTGCTGCGCGGCAAGGAACGTCCCCGCAGATGATACGAAAACTAATTTCATAACTCCGGAAAGCTGGATCATATGAACACAATACGCTACCGCATCGACCGTGATATCCCGGTAATCGCCGAACCCGAAGTGCTGGTGGTGGGCTCCGGTCCCGGCGGGCTGGGCGCGGCGGTGATGGCGGCGCGCGGGGGGGCGCGCACCATGCTGGTCGAACGCTACGGCTGCGCGGGCGGCACCGCCGTCTTCGGCGAGATCACACCCTTCATGTGCAACCATGTGGAAAACCGCACGCTCGATCTGCCGGTCTACGCCGAATGGTGCGCGAAGATGCAGGAGTACCGCTCCGAACTGGACAAGGTGCGCGAGCCCTTCAACCCCGAACTCGACACCGCCGTCAGCAACCGCAAGATATCGAAGGACGAAGCGGCGCTCGCGATGGAGGATCTGCTGCTCGACGCCGGAGTGGAGATCGTGTACCACCACACGCTGGTCGACGTCGTCATGGAGGACGGCGCGATCGCGGCGGCGGTCTTTTCCTCCAAATCGGGGCTGTGCGCCGTGCGGGCGCGGGTCTACGTCGACTCGACCGGCGACGGGGATCTCGCGGTGCTCGCGGGCGCGCCCTTCGAGTTCGGCAATGACGAGGGGCTGTGCCAGCCGATGACCACCTGCTTCAAACTGAGCGGCGTCGAACGCGACCGGATGCCCGAAAAGACCGTCATCAACGAACTTTATCAATCCGCCGTCGCCCGGGGCGACATCCACTGCACTCGCGAGAACGTTTTGTTCTTTTCCTACATCGACCCCGACGTGGTGCACTTCAACACCACGCGCGTCATCAAAAAGAGCGGCGTGAACGCGCGGGAACTGTCGCAGGCGGAGATCGAGGGACGCCGGCAGGTGCGCGAATTCCTGCGCTTTCTGCGCCGGGAGGTCCCCGGCTTCGAAAACGCGCGGCTCCACTCGATGGCGCACCACATCGGCGTCCGCGAGTCGCGGCGGATCATGGGCGAAGTCTTCCAGACTTCCCGGGATTTCGAGAATTGCGCCAAATACCCCGACGGCATCGCCAAGGTGCGTTATCAGATCGACATCCACAACCCCTCCGGCTCCGGTACGACGCTGATGCAGATGCCGACCGACGAATGGTACGAACTGCGCTACGGCACCCTGATCCCCAAAGGCAGCCGCAATCTGCTGATGGGTTGCCGCGCGATCTCGGTGGATCACGCGCTGCACAGCAGCATGCGGGTGATGCCGCCCGTGTGTTCGATCGGCCAGGCGGCGGGCATGGCGGCGGCGCTCTGCGTGCGCCGGGCGTGCGCGCCGGCCGACCTCGACGGCGCCGAGGTGCGCCGGGAGCTCAAGGCGGCGGGGGCGCGGTTGTGAAGTACGACGCGGTCATCGACTCCTTCGCCGGTACGGCGTTGCTGGCGGTCTTTGCCGACGGGAAAGCCGTCTTTTCCGCCTCCGCCCCGATGCGGGGGCGCGAAGCCGCGAAACTCCCGGTGTGGGTGGAAGACGAACTCGGGAAAAACGGTTTGAAGCTCGAAGACATCGACCGCTGGACGGTCGGTGCGGGGCCGGGCAGTTTCACCGGGCTGCGCCTCACCGCCGCACTGGTCGCGGGGTGGTGCTTCGGCAAAAAGGGCGCCTGCCGCGCCGTGCCGGGCGCGCTCGGCGTCGCGGCGGCGGCGGGGATCGCCGCCGGCGAAACGCTGGGGTGCCTTTACGACGGGCGCAACCGTGAACTCATATACTTTCCCGTCATGGCGACGGCGGCAGGGACGCTCGTTCCCGCCGCCGATCCGGAGATCCTTGACGCGGCGGCGGCGGAGCGCCGCTTCGCCGCTTCGGATGCTCCCCGGAAATTTGCCGCGCTGACCCCGGAACTTCCGGCGCTGCGGAAACTCGTGCCGCAGTTGGAGATCGTTTCCGTCGACCTCCCGGATCCCGCCGCGCTGGAAAACTCCGCGGTCCCCTTCGACGACGACGTGACGCGTCTCGTCTACATCCGTCCCGCCGTCTACACCGATCCGAGGTGAAGATAATGCCGACCGCGAAACGTTTTGTTTCCTCCCGTTCCGCCGGCAAAGTTCCGCCGCGCCGAGCCGGCGACGCTGCGGCGAAGCGCCGCCGCATCTGGTGGTGGGGGATCGGCATCGCGGCGGCGCTCGTCGTGCTCGCCCTTACGGTGCTGGCGCTCTGTTTTTCGTCCCTGCGCTCGCTGCCGCTTTCTCCGCTCACCGAGCGCCACTATCTGTTGATCGGCCGCCTCTCCAATCAGCTGACCCGCGAAGTGCTGCGCCGCCATCCCCGCGCCGAAGCGACGCTGCGGCTCTCCGTCGACGAGGTCAACACGCTGCTGGAGTTCGCCCGCCACACCGCCTACGCCGCCGGCACGGACGTGCCGCCGCCCGAAAGTTTCGTCATCGCCTACCGCCCCGACGGGGCGTTCACCTTCACCGTTCCCGTGGATGCGGCGCCGAACTGGTGCTTCGGCGGCATGCTTTACCTGAGCGGCAGATTCCACTTCGAAAAGCAGGATGAAAAACTCATCGTCGACGTGCCGGAACTGCGTTTCGGGCGCGCCGAACTGCCCGTGCCGGGCGGCGGCGCCTATCTGCGCGAAGCTTCCGCCGACGCGGTCCGGGAGTCGCTGCCGCCCGAGTTCGCGGCGGCGGTCAAATCCCTGTACTCCGAGCGCGACGGCACCTTGGTCATCGTCTATCGCCCGCGGGAGATGCAGAACCTGCTGCCGCTTCTGTTCAAAAAGTGACAAGATCCATTCAACGGAGCAATTTCGTAAATGTCCACCGTATTCACCGTCATCCGCCACGGCGAGACCGCCGCGAATCAGAACCACATCATCCAGGGGCAGAGCGACGTCCCCCTGAGCCCCGTCGGCGAGGAGCAGGCGCGTAAACTGGGCCGCCGCTGGCGCGACCGCCGTTTCGACGTCGTGTATTCGAGCGATCTTTCGCGCGCGCTTCGCACCGCCGCTTTGGTGATGCCCGGATGCGTCCCCATCCCGACCCCGGAACTGCGCGAAATGGACCTCGGCGACTGGGTCGGACACACCACGGAGGAGATCGCGGAACGCTTTCCCGACGAGTGGAGATCCTTCCGCTCCGGGAACATCGACTGCCGCATCTCGGGCGGCGAGACCCGCCGCGAACTCCTCGCCCGGACGGAGAAGTTCTTCCGCGCCGCCGCGTTGCGCCATAAGGGGCAGGATATCCTGGTCGTGACCCACGGCGGCGTGCTCCGCATCTTCTTCATGATGCTGATGGGGGGAGGTTTGAACCCCGGCGTACTGCTGCCTTCCACCGGCAACACCGGCATCAACGTCGTCCACTGCGACGACGCCGGGAACAAATGGCGGATCGACGTCTGGAACGACACCGCCCACCTCAACTCGCTCATCAGCGGAGCGGACACCTTCTGACCGGAAATATTTACAGTTTCGGCATCACTCCGGGCGGCAGCACGGGTTCGTACTTGCCGCCGGTGCGCTCCTGATGCTCCCGGTGCGCGGCGGCGAGCAACTCCGGCGACTCCATCAGCCGGATCGCCGCCAGCGCCTGCGCCTTGCCCGCGTACAGCATCGCCCGCTGCGCGAAGCCGTTCAGCCCCTGCGTCACCGCCTGCCAGCTGTGCCCCGGCGTACCGACGATCCACGATCCCATGTGCATCTGCACCGTCGGGCAGTTCCAGCTGACGTCGCCCGTGTCGGTCGAACCGAAGTGCGGGGCGATCATATCCGGGATCGGCAGCACCCGCTCCGGATAGAGCGGCAGCGCGGGATCGCGTTCGGGGAAGGTCTTGACCAGTTCCTTCGCGAATTCGATCTCCGCTTCGGTCGGCTTCGGCAGTTCCAGATCGATCATCGCCTGATGCAGGACCTTCTGCAGCGTCGGGATGGTGACGAGATTGCTGCTGCCCGACTCGAATTCATCGGACATTTCCGTTTCGGTCGCCAGCGCCGCCGCCTTTGCGCACAACTCCACCCGGCGGCACAGCGCCGCCAGCGAGGCGTTGTCCTTGCCCCGCATCATGTACAGTACTTCGGCGTGGGGCTGCACCACGTTCGGCGCCCGGCCGCCGGCATCCATGATGGCGTAATGCACCCGGTTGTCCAGCGGCATGTGTTCGCGCAGAAAGTTCACCGCCACGTTCATGAGTTCCACCGCGTCCAGCGCGCTGCGCCCCAGATCCGGATGCGCCCCCGCGTGCGCCGCGCGGCCGTCGAACTTGTACAGAACGGTGCAGCACGCGAGGCTCCCCCGCGTCCGCACCGCCCACATGCTCTCGGGATGTCCCCCGATCGCCGCGTCCAAAGTGGAGAACACCCCCGCCCGCGCCATGTACGCCTTGCCGCTGCCGCCCTCCTCGCCGGGACAGCCCAGCACCTTGACCGTGCCCGGTTTGCCGGTTTGCGCCAGATACTCTTTGACCGCCAGCGCCGCCGCCACCGCTCCGCCGCAGTACAGATGGTGACCGCAGCCGTGGCCGTGCGGTTCGCCCGCCAGTTTCGCGGGATGCGTCATCAGCGGCTGCTGGCTCAGATCCGCCAGCGCGTCGTACTCCGCGATGAAGCCCACTTCCGGCTTGCCCGAGCCGAACGACGCCACGAACGCCGTCGGCAGACCCGCCACGTTTTCCTCGATATCGAAGCCGTTCCCCCGCAGGAATTTCTTGATCCGTTCCGCCGAGCGCTCCTCGTGGAACGCGATCTCCGGCGACCCCCACACCTTCGCCGAGAGATACATTATTTCGGAGCGTTTGCGGTCGATCGCTTCGAGATACTTTTCTTCCGGTATGCCCATGATAGTCTTCTCCGTTGCGTTGCTAATTTCCTGCTCCGCCCTTTTCCTTGCGGAGTTTGTCGTACCACGCGATCCGCCTGCCGATCTCGCGCTCGAATCCGCGCTCGACCGGGCGGTAGAAACGCTGCCGCGCCATCGCTTCGGGAAAGTAATTCTGACCGGAAAAACCCTCCGGCGTGTCGTGGTCGTAGATGTAACCCTTGCCGTAGCCCTGCTCCTTCATCAGCTTGGTCGGCGCGTTGAGGATGTGCGCGGGCGGCATCAGCGAACCGTGCTCCCGCGCCGACCGCATCGCCGACTGGAACGCCGTGTACGCTGAGTTGCTCTTGGGCGACGAACCGAGATAGATCACCAGCTCCGCGATCGCGAGTTCCCCCTCGGGCGAACCGAGCCGGTCGTAGGCGTCCCACGCGGCGAGCGCCAGCTGCAGCGCCTGCGGATCGGCGAGCCCCACATCCTCCGAGGCGAAGCGGGTCAGCCGCCGCAGCAGATATTTGGGGTCCTCCCCGCCCGCGAGGATGCGCGCCATCCAGTACAGCGCGGCGTCGGTATCCGATCCGCGCAGCGATTTGTGGAGCGCGCTGATCAGATTGTAGTGTCCCTCGCGGTCCTTGTCATAGACGGGCGGACGCCGCTGGACGATCTTCTGCACCCCCTCCGCGTCGAGTTTTTCCCCCGGCTTGGTGAGGTTGTAGACGCTTTCGAGCAGATTTATGAAGTATCTGCCGTCGCCGTCCGCGAGTTCGCACAGCATCCGCCGCCCCGCCTCGTCCGCGGGGAAGGGGCGCGCCATCAGCTCTTCGGAGCGCTTCAAAAGTTCCAGCAGCGCCGGGGCGTCCAGCGGCTTCAGCACGTACACCTTGCAGCGCGACAGCAGCGCGCTGTTGAGTTCGAACGAGGGGTTTTCGGTCGTCGCCCCCACCAGCACCACCGTGCCGTTTTCGACGTAAGGCAGAAAGCCGTCCTGCTGGGCGCGGTTGAAGCGGTGGATCTCATCGATGAAGAGCAGCGTACCCGTGCCCTGCATCCGCATCCGCGTCGCCTCGTCGAAGGCCTTGCGCAGGTCGGCGACCCCGGAGAATACTGCCGACAGCGCCGTGAAGCGCAGATTGGTCGTGTGGGCGAGGATGCGCGCCAGCGTGGTCTTGCCGCAGCCGGGGGGACCCCAGAGGATGAAACTCGAAAGTTTCCCCGAGTCGAGCATCCGGCGCAGCGGCGCGCCTTCGCCGAGCAGGTGCTCCTGACCGACCACGCCGTCGAGCGTGTCGGGACGCATCCGGTCGGCGAGCGGGCGGGTGACCTGCGAACTGAATAACGAACTTTCTTCCATAGACGGCGGCGTTTCTCCTCTTTCCGCCGTTAAAGATAATTCGCCGTCGGCGTTTTTGCAAGCGGAAACACCGCCTATTCCGCGCGCGTCCCGGCGGCGAGTCCGAGCAGATACCACGGATAGATGGAGTTGAACTCCGATAGCACAAGTTTGCGCAGCGGCTTATCCGGATGCGGGTTCTTCCATACGGTGGGCGGCAGTTTATAGTTCCTCTTGAACCCGTCCCGCCAGTTCATGCATACGGAAGCGCGGTTGGCGTAGCCGGTTTCGGCGTCGGGGGTGAAGATCTCGTGCAGTTCCTGAGAGGTCTTGCCGTCGGGGTCGGTGAAGTGCGGCGCACCCTGAAAACTCGGCGTGGCGGCGGGGGAGCGCAGGAAGAACTCCGCGCTGCCGCCGTCGGCGTATTCGACGGAGACGCGTCCGAGTTTCACTCCGCGCGCGACCGGCTCTTCGAGCAGGGTGCCGAGCAAATACAACTCGTCGCACCTGATGCCGCCGAGGTCGATCGTCAGTTTTTCTCCGGCGCGGCCCGTCAGCGCGGCGGTGTGCGCTCCCGCCTTCATGATCGGGAAGCGGATGCCGCCGCGGCTGTTCATGACCGGGGCAAGATTGTCGAACCCGAACGG
>CACZPY010000077.1 GCA_902783135.1 uncultured bacterium | reverse complement strand
GGCGGCAGCGCGCGCGACGTGGCGATCTCCGGCGGACGGATGAACGTCTATGCGGGCGGCGTCGCGGAGCGGACCAGCGTCGACGTGACCGGAGTCGGCATCAACGTTTCGGCGAACGGCACGGTGAGAAACACGGTGATGAACAAGGGCTTCCTGGCGGTCCTTCAGGACGGCGTCGCCGAACGCACGCTCGGCAAGGGCGGCTACGAGGCCATCTCGAAGGGCGGGCTGTCGATCTCGGCGACCTACACGGCCGGCTCCCAGGTGATCCGTACCGGCGGCAAGTCGCTCGACGCGGTGATGAACGGCGGCTCGATGCTGATAAGCAACGGCGGCGTCGCCAGCAACGCCTCGATCAACCGCTACGGCAGCGCCTTCGTCTCGAACGGCGGCAAGCTCGTCGGCGGGCATGTCTCCTCGGGCGGTTTCGTCTACGTCTCTTCCGGCGGCGTGGTCTCCGGCATCAAGGTCCTCAACGGCACCAATTATGCGGCTACGCTTCAGGTCTCCGGCGGCGGTCTCGCCAAGAACATCGTCATCTCGGGCACGCGCGTCATCGTCTGGAACGGCGGCTCCGCACAGGGGACGGTGGTCAATCGGACCGGCGTCGGCATCAACCTCTCCAAGGGCGCTTCGGCAAGGAACACCGTGCTCAAAGCCGGATGGCAGATCATTTACGACAGCGCAGTCGGCGAACACACGGTCATCAACGGCGGTTCCGAGACCATGTACACGGGCGGCAAGTCGATATCGGCGACGGTCCTGGCCGGAGCGCTGAACGTCAGCAACGGCGGCCTCTCGCTCGACGCGGTCGTGAACGGCGGCGAAATGCGGGTCTCGTCGGGCGGTTCCGCCTCGGGCGCGGTCATCAACACCAACGGCAAGCTGATCGTCTACTCGACCGGCAAGGCGGACGTCGCCTTCAACCCGTGGATGGGCACGATCACTTCCAACACCGGGGCGACCGTCAACTATCTCGACCGCGACCGGGAAATCTACCTCGCCGAAGCGCACGGCCTCGTTTCGCGCGCCGACGCCTTCGAGAAACTCAATGTCGTAAACGGCGGCTCGGCGATCGCCTGGGGCGGCACCGTCGGCTCGGCGACGGTCTACGCGGGCGGCTCGATGATCGCGAGCGGCGCGGTGCAGCTGGGCGGCCTGACCGTCGGCGGCGGGGCGACCTTCAGCCAGAACGTCGGTGCAACGATCGGTGACGTGAAGGTGCTGAACGGCGGCATCGTCTCCACCGAATCCGGTGGCGTCGGTCGGGTGAACAGCATCGAGATCCGTTCCGGCGGACAATTCTATCTCCGGATCGGCACCGACCTGAGCGTAGGCGACGTCACGGTCTTTGCGGGCGGCTCCTTCGGCATCAACAACTATGACGCGGCGGCGAGAATCTCGGGCGCGCTTGTTCTCGACCTCTCCGGGGCGAAGGGCAACACCGGGCGATACATGGTCTACTCGTCGTTCAACAACGTCCACGGCAGCCGTATCGTCAAGGCGAGCGAGGAGATCGGCAACTACACCTACAAGCTGGTCTCCAAGGGCGGCGACAACAGTGCCGCTTACAACTTCACGCTGGACGCATCCGGCAACAGATACACGCTCGCTCGGGGCGGCTCGGTCGTCAACCCCCTCGCCAAGATGACCTACACGGCGGGGAGTTCCGCATATTCCGGCGGCGCTGACATCCGGCTCACCACCGTCGTCGACGGCGCTTACACCATCACGGCGGTCGATACGGCGGCGGCGCTCGCGACCAAAGGCGAAGCGGTCAACACCAACGACAAGATGGCGCGCTGGACGGAAAACACCACCGCGACCTCGGCGGTCAACCTCGCCGACGGCATGACGACCGGCAACGCGTGGCTGGAGATCGACGGCCTGGCATTCGACAAGGCGCTCTACGGCACAGCGGAAGACCAGAACTTCGCCGGCGCGGTGAACGTCAAGCTCACGTCGGGTTCGATCCGCAACCTCGCCGCGGGCGCGGCGAAAGGCGGCACGGTCCGGGCCGCCAACTTCACGATGGCGGGCGGAACTCTCGCCGGCGCGGGCTATGCGGGCGGCTTCGGCAACGTGACCGACGAAGTCAATACGACGATCACGGCGGGCACGCTCGCCTCCGGCAAGGACTTCTATGCGGGCGCGCTCGCCAATTACGCCAAGACCGGAATCGCCACGACGGTGGGGAACGTGAGCCTCACGGTCAAGGGCGGCGAGTTCGGCGGCAACCTCTACGGCGCGTCGGCGGTGAAAGCGAGCGTCGCCAACGCTCACACCGCGGGCAACGTGACGCTGAAACTCATCGACGGCAATACCGCCAAGGCGGACTTCTGCTGCTTCGCGGGCGGTTACGCCACCGGAAGCGCGGCAGATGCCACCGTCTACACGGTTGGGAGTGTCACTGCGGACATATCCGGCGGCAGCTGGGGCACGGCGGCGGGCGGTCGCGGTCTCTTCGGCGGCGCGTTCGCATCGGGCGTCGGAGCTCAGGCGGGCAACGTGACGGTCAGCGTCACGGGCGGCAGCTTCGGCAACGTCTTCGGCGGCGGCTGGGCGCAGAAAGGCGGCACGAGCATCGTCGACGACGTCGAGATCACCATCTCGGGCGGCACGGTGGCGAACGTCTTCGGCGGCGGCACACACTCGACCTCCGGCGGCACGACCGAAACGGGTGACATCACCATTACCGTCTCGGGCGGCAATATCACCGGCGATATCTATGCGAGAGGGCAGCTTGACGGCGACATGACCGGAGCGGCCAGTGTGATCTTCACCGGCGCGAACGATTTCGACTGCGGCGTCTTCGGTTACAGCTACGTCGGCAGTGAAACCGGTGATGCCGCATTGAGCTTCTCCGGTTATACCGGCGAGTTTGCAGGTGCGCTCGGCGGCTTCAACGGCATC
>CACZPY010000076.1 GCA_902783135.1 uncultured bacterium | reverse complement strand
CGGCACGACCGCGAGACCGATCGGCTGATTGTTCTTGATGATCGGCAGGATGCCGTCGTAACCGCGCATCTTGCGGTGGCCGTGCCGTCGCGAACCGCCAGGGGTGATCGGGGGGCAGTGCAGCGACAACTGGAAGATTTGGATATGCACCCACTTGGTCCAGAACCAGTCCCACTCGGCGTACAGGTGATCCTCGGTCTGTTTGTAGACCCGCCAGAAGCCCGCCGGTCCCTTGCGCACGATCCAGTCGTCGGTGCCGGCGCCGAAGACCTTCTTCGGCGAGAAATCCTTGAGCGTCGGATCGGCGAACGAGATGAAGGTCTTTTCGTTTTCGTCCGTTCCCGTCATCAGGAAAAAGCTCAACTTCACGTCGCCCTGATGGACTTTGACGTAATAATCGTCCTTGCACTCCGCCATATTGGCGATGGCGATCTGCTGCGCCGTCTCCTTGACCTTCTTCGGGTACTCGTTGCGCAGATCGTTGAGCTTCTTCATCATGCCGACGATGTTCCGGCTGTACTTGAGGACCTTCGGGATGTTGGCGACCGTACCCTTGCCCTTGACATTGGCAAGGCCGATCTTCAACGCATGATTCAGCAGAAAACGCCCCAAAAATCCCTGCCCGTTGAACTTTTTGGCCACCAGCGGCAGCCCGACGCCGGTCCCCGCCAAAAGCAGCACCTTGTCGTTGACGAGCTTGTCGGTACCGACGTTCCAGTTGATCCCCGGCGTATGCATGTGGCAGGGCGAGTTTTCCCGCTGGCACATGGCGAGGTCGCTGGAGAACTTGTTGACCACCTTCACGCAAAAGGCGTCCATCGCCAGATCCATCGAGCGCCGCTGGAGATCGACGTACGTCCACGCCATCGCCTTGTTGATCGTCGCCATGCGGCTCAGGTAGTCGGCCTGAACGACCGCCGCCGAGTAGGCGGCGGCGTCGGCGGCGTTCTGCAGTTCGATCTTGTTGCGGACGATCTCGCCGACGCCGTAGATGCCGATCACCGCGAGATAGACCGGCAGCACGAACGCCAGCGTCAGCGCCAGCGCCGCGCCGGAATCGCCTTTCGCAAGCTCGCGCCCGCGGGCGCCGAAGACCTGCCATACGGTAGTCGGGTAACGGTTCGTCATCAGTACACCGGGTAGAATTTGGTCCCGTAGGGGATGTTGACCGTACTGGTCGAACTCAATTCGATGTACGGGTACTTGATCTTGTCCAGTTCGAGCGTCTGGGACTCGCCCCGGATCAGCGCGGGATCGAGCGCGACGTGCTGTTCTTCGAGCTGCTTCTGCCAGTCCCTGTCGGCTCCGCTTTTGTTTTCCCGGGCGAAGAACGCGATCAGCCGCCCCGCCACCGGGACGTTCAGCAGCATCTTGAATTTGACCGTGCACCGCACCCCGGAGGGATCGACGTCGGTTAGGGGGATGTCCACCGAGACCTGCTTTTCGAGATACTTGGTGTCGGGCAGATATCCCCAGCCGTCGAGCTTGGCGTATTCGTCGGGAGCGCGGTCCTTGGCATTTTTGGAGTCCGCTGGCGAGGCGGAGACCACCGCCAGGATCCGCTTGGCGACCTTTTCGGCCTGCGACTTGCGCCGGATGTTGTTGACGGTCATAGCGGAACGAGCCCCCATGTAGGCGGCGTAATGCACGACCTGCCAGGTGAGCATGATCTGGGCGAGCTGCATCGAGAAAAGAAACAGCACGATCAGGAGCGGGAAGCACATCACGAACTCCAACAGCACCGCGCCCTCGCGCGAGCGCCGAAAAGACCGTCGTTTCGCCATTTCGCCCTCACCCCAGGTAGATCAGCTGTATCAGCAGATTGACCCACAACCCGGCGGCTATCGCCGCCCCGAACGGGACGCGGCACGCCTCCGACTCCCGCGGCGGCAGCTTGGCGCGCCCCGCCGCGCGGTCGTAGCGCCAGTCGAAAAGACAGCGCAGATAGTGTTTGAGTCTGGCGGTATCGACGCGCCGCAGGCTCAGCATGACCGCGGCGAGCGCCAGTCCCGCCAGCGAGACCAGCAAGATCAGATTCAATGTGTTGCCGGGCCCGGCGGTCAATCCGGCGGCGAAGAGCATCTTCACGTCGCCCGCCCCGGCGGCCCGGAGGAAGAACGGCAGCAGCAGAAAAACCGAGGCCAGAAAAGCCGTGACCAGCGAACCGAGCAGATAATCCACTCCGCCGGCAAGCGCCACCGCCGCCATGACCGCGGCGCCGCCGAGGGTCAGGCGATTCGGCAGTTCATGGCGTTTGAAGTCGCCCACGGAGAGCCAGATGAGCCACGGCGTCGCCAGAACCAGCTTTATCAGCGTCAGCTTTTCCATAGATCGAAAAAAAACGGGCGGGGAAGGCGTGATTCAGCGCTGTCCCTGCCCGGGATATACCGTTGTCGCGGCAACCGCACGAATTTCCGCTCGGCACTTATTTGTAGTTGTGCATGCTCTTTTCGTGCTCGTTGGCCTTCTTGATGTCCTGCGTGGCGTTGTTCTCGATGTTCTTCTGGTAATTCGCGGCGCCCTTCGCGTCGGACATGGACTTGGTGGCAACGTTCATCTCGCTGGAGACGTTCTTGCCGAACATGATCACGGCGACCACGACCGCCGCCGCGACGAGCACGGCGATGATCACATATTCCATCATCACGGCATGTTTCTTGCGCATCTTCATCTG
>CACZPY010000075.1 GCA_902783135.1 uncultured bacterium | reverse complement strand
GCGAGGCGCTGAAGCCGGAGTTCAAGGCGTACCAGCACCAGGTGCGCATCAACGCGGCGCTGTTGGCGCAGGAACTCGTCAAGCACGGTTTCCGCATCGTTTCGGGCGGCACCGACAACCACCTGATGCTGATCGACCTGCGGCCCAAGCACGCGACCGGCAAGGTGGTCGCCAACGCCCTCGACCTCGCGCGGATCACCGTGAACAAGAACATGATCCCCTTCGACCCCGAAAAACCGTTCGTCACGAGCGGCATCCGCGTCGGCACCCCGGCGGTGACCACCCGCGGGTTCAAGGAAGCCGAGATCGTCAAGCTCGCCGACTTCCTCGAGCGCGGCGTCGAGTTCCGCGAGGACGAAGCGAAGCTCCGCGCCCTCGGCGAAGAGGTCCGGGAGTTCATGAAAAACTATCCGATGCCCCGCTTCTGCTGAAGTACGAGCCGAAGCAACCTTAAGGAGATTTTTTCAAAATGCTGGATATGAAACTCATCCGCGAGCACAGCGACCTCATCAAGGCGAACTGCGCCCGCCGCAAGTGCGCCATCAACATCGACAATCTGCTCGAACTCGACGCCGACTACCGCAAACTCGCGCAGGACGCCGAAGCGATGCGCGCCGAACGCAACCGCTTGAGCAAGCAGTGCGGCAGCGATCCCGAAGCGCGCGAAAAGGTCAAGAACATCAAGGTTTTCCTCGGCGAAAAGGAAGCCAAGATGGCCGAACTCGAAAACAAGATCATGGGCGCCGTCACCCGGCTGCCCAATCTGCTCGCCCCCGACGTGCCGGACGGCGCGGACGACACCTCCAACGTGGAACTGCGCAAGGTCGGCACCATTCCGACCTTCGACTTCAAGATCCGCGACCATCAGGAATTGGGAGAACTGCTCGACATCCTTGACATCGCCCGCGGCGCCAAGGTCGCCGGAGCCGGGTTCTACTACTGGAAGGGCAAAGGCGCCATACTGGCGCAGTCGCTGTACTTCTATGTGCAGCGCTTTCTGGTCGAACGCGGCTTCACGATGTTCATGACCCCCTGCGTCGCCAAGGAGCGCACGTTGTTCGGCACCGGCTATCTGCCCTTCTTCGCCGATCAGACCTACAACCTCAAAGGCGAGGATCTGGCGCTCATCGGCACCAGCGAACAGACGCTGGTCGGCTATCATGCCGACGACGTCCTCGACGGAGCGAAACTGCCTTTGTGCTACACCGCGTTCACGCCGTGTTTCCGCACCGAGGCGGGCAGTTACGGCAAGGCGGCGCGCGGGATCTTCCGGGTGCACCAGTTCCACAAGGTCGAGCAGATCATCTTCTGCAAGCCGGAAGATTCGCCGAAGTACCACGAGTTCTGCCTGAAGAACGAGGAAGACATCCTGCAGTCGCTGAAGATACCGTATCACGTGGTCAACGTCTGCGTCGGCGACCTCGGCGCGCCGGGCTACAAGAAGTACGACATCGAAGCGTTCTTCCCCGCCTTCGGTAGCTACCGCGAAGTCACCAGCAACACCAATCTGACGAGCTTCCAGGCGCGGCGGCTGAACATCCGCTACAAGGAGGGCGACAAGCGCGAACTCGTCCACACGATCAGCGCGACCGCCGTCACCGACCGCGTGATCATCGCGATCCTGGAAAACTTCCAGCAGCCGGACGGCTCGGTGATCGTCCCCGAGGTGCTGCGTCCGCTCTGCGGCTTCGACCGGATCGAACCGGCGAAGTAGCACGTTTTCCGATAGTTCCGGCGGCGCGGAAGCGAAAAATCTTCCGCGCCGTTTTTTTGTCCCGACGGCGGGGCAAAAAAAAGGGCTTTCGCCGGGTTCCGGCGGTGGATTTTTCCGGCGACTGCCGTTATATTAGTCGACAGAGTGTTTTCGAACGTAAAATCGGGGAATCCGCCAAGTGTTTCACAGCCGCAACATCGTCAGCGCAGTCGAAATGGGGACCAGTAAATTCTGCGTGCTGGTCGGCGAGATCGACGAAAACGGCCGTCTGGACGTCATCGGCCGCGGAGAAGCGCCCTCCGCCGGATCGGTGGTCAAGGGCGAGATCGTCGATATGGAGCGCGCCGGCGATCAACTGAGCCGGGCACTGGACGAAGCCGACCGCGCCAGCGGTCGGGCGCTGGCGCTGAGCCATCTGATGATGGTGGTGGTGACGGGATGCGGCATATCCTCCCAACCCGGCGTCGGCGTGGTGCTGATCCGCAACGATGAGCACGTCGTCACCGAGGCGGAGCGCTCCGAAGCCAACGAAAACGCCCGGGTGCTCAACCTCGCCGCCGACCGCAAGATCATCAACACCAGCGAGTCGTTCTTTCTGGTCGACGGGCGGCGGGTCAGCAATCCGCTGCGTCATCAGGGCAGCAAACTCGAGGCGCACATCCACATCGTCCACGGCATTTCGGCGCGGGTGGAAAGTTTCCGCAATCTGCTGCGGGAAGCGGGCTTCGAGGATACCGACATCGACATGGTCTTCGCCCCCGTCGCCGCCGACTTCGGCGTGCTGAGCGAGGCGGAACGCGAAGACGGAGTGCTGCTGATCGATCTCGGCGCGGGATGCACCGAATACGTGATGGAATACGACAACGGGCTCCACGCCTCCGGCGTGCTGCAAGTCGGCATGGAGCACGTCGCCAACGACCTTGCGATCGGGCTCGGGCTGTCGATCGACCAGTGCCGCAAGCTCCTCGTTTCCGGCGAACTTCAGCGCGCCTCCGAGCAGGGCTTGACCCATCTCAAACTGCGCGGCGGCACCGGTTCGGAGCGGGCGATACCGCTCAGCAGTTTCGACACGATCATCGACTGCCGTCTGCGCGAACTTTTCACGATCATCCGCCGTCAGCTGGAACTGGCGGGGGCTCCGCGGTCATTGGCGGCGGGCGGCGTGCTCACGGGCGGCGGCGCGCTTTTCCCGCGGGCGCGGGAACTTTTCAGCGAAGTCTTCGACCTGTCGTGTCAGGTGGCGTGTCCCCGCGATGCCGAAGGCGCGATCACGGATCTGGCGAGCCCGCGTTACAGCGCGGTCTGGGGAGCGCTCAAGATCGCCGCCCACTACCGCGACAGCGGCACGACCGACAATATCATGAGCGTGTTCGACAATCTGGCGGCATCGTTGCGGCGCACCCGCGGCAAACTCGGAAAGGCGTTGAAATTTTGAACGGTAACGAACCCATTACGATACTGGCGGTGGGCGGCGCCGGATGCCGGATCATGCGGATACTGCGCACGTTGCCCGGAGCCGAAGCGATGCGGCTGCTGGCGATCGACACCGACCGCGCGGCGCTGGAAGCGACCGGACTGCCGGAAGCGGACCGGCTGCTGGCGGGCGAACTCTGGCGCGGCGGCAGCGGCTGCGGCGGCAGCGAACTGGACGGTCAGCGGGCGGTGGCGCACGAACGGACGAATATCGAATCGCTGCTGCGCGGCAGCCGGTTCCTGCTGGTGCTGTGCGGCTTGGGCGGCGGGACCGCCTCCGGCGGCGCCCCGGTGGTGCTGAGCGTCGCCGCCAAGCTCAAGATCCCGAACCTCTTCATCGTCACGCTGCCCTTCATGCTGGAAGGTCCGCGGCGGCGCAATCTGGCGGAGCGGGTGCTCGCCGAAAACCTCTTCGACGTCGCCGACGCGGTGGTGGCGCTGCCCGACGATCTGTTGTTTTCCACGCTCCCCGGCGACACTCCGCTGGCGGCGGCGTTCGAGATGGCGGACCGGGAGTGCGCGGCGACGGCGCTGGCGCTCTCCGCGATATTGAGCGCGGGCAATCTGCTCAACGCGGATCTCGCGAACTTCACGGCGCTGCTCAAGCGGCGCAAGAGTCTGTGCTCGATCGGCGTGGGTATGGTGCGCGGCGACGAGGAATGCCGTGCGGAGGAGGTGCCGGAAAAGCTGGTATCCGGAATGCTCGCCTCGCCGCTTTTGGGCGGTCCCCGGGTGCTGCGCGAAGCGGATGCGGCGGTGATCTCGCTGCTCGGCGGCAGCGACCTATCGATCGGCGACACCCGCAACACGCTGGAATTGGTGGCGAAATACCTCCCCGCCGAAGCGGAACAGCTGACGGCGGCAAGCGCCAGTCCGGATTGGCAGGGGGCGCGGCAGCTCTGCGTGCTGGCGGTCAAATATTCGGAGCCGGCGCCGGAACTTCCGGCGCGTCATCCCGTGCGCAAGCGTCCGGAAGCGGCGGCGGCAAAACCGGCGGCGTCCGGAGGCGACGCGGAGCAGCTGGTGCTGAATCTTTCCCCCGTCAGCAAGGGGATCATGGAACGCACGACTCCGGTGATGTGGAACAACGAAGATCTGGACGAACCCACCTTCAAGCGGCGCAACGTCGTGATCGACGACGGCCGCCGGAGCTCCGGCGGAACGAGGTAGCGGGCGGCATGAACGGAGCTTATCGGGGCGGGTTATGAGCGGCAGGATCTTCGAAGCGGTGATGATGGTGTGTTTCGGCGTCAGCTGGCCGCTGTCGATCCGCAAGACCTACCGGGTCAAGAACCCCGCCGGCAAGAGCGTCGCCTTTCTGTGGCTCATCATCATCGGCTATATTTCCGGCATCGTCAGCAAGATAGTCGGCGGCAGCATCGACTGGGTGATCGGCCTGTACGCGCTGAATGCGGTCATGGTCGGCATCGATCTCTCGCTCGTATACTTCTATCGTTCCCGGAATCTGGCGGCGGAAAAAAACCGGAAGTGAAGAACGGCAGTTTCAAATTACCGCCTCCGGCGTGGAAAATACTGGCGGCGCTGCCGTTCGCGGCGGCGTGGGCGGCGGTCGCGCAGCTGCTGGCGGTCCGATTCGTCGATCAGCGCTATCAGACGCTCGTGATGCCGGAAAAATTGCCGGAGTGGACGTATCCGGCGGCGCTGATCCTGCTCGCCGCCGGATATCTCGGCGGCGGGCTGCTGCTGAAAAAGCACGGCGGAGATGCCGCCGGCAAAGGGCTGTTCGCAGCGGCGCTCCCGCTGCTGCCGCTGGCGTTCTGCTGGTTCTTCCCCCTCGCCTATTCGGGGGTGATCTTCTGCATCTTCTGCTTCGCATTGGCGGCGGGGCGATTGTTCGTGCAGTTCGAAAACATACCGGAAGCGGCGGATGACGGCGCGCGGCCGCGCCGATACGCCCTCATGCTCGGAGCGCTGATACTGCTCTGCGCGGCGTGGGGGGCGTTTCAGCAGTACCGCTCGCACTGCCTGCTCGGGATGCAGTGGCTCGACTGGGGACATTACTACGAATCGCTGCTCAACACCTGGCGGGGCAGGTTCTTCCATCTGAATCTGAACCACGGGTGTTTTATCGGTTCGCGCTTCTGCCCCTCGCTGCTGATATTGTCGCCGGTGCTGTGGGCGGGGGTGCCGGGCTTCTTCTTCGCCGGAGCGCTGGCGGTGGCGTCGGGAGCGTTCCCCGTATACCTCACGGCGCGGCACTTCGGCGCGACGGCGGCGGAGGCGCTGCTCTTCGGCGTGTGGTATCTGCTGCTGCCGGGGATCATCAATCTGGAACTCCCGCTTCTGGACGGCTTCCACGAAGTCTTCCTGCTCTTCCCGGCGGTGCTGTGGGCGTTCTGGGCGTATGTTGTGAAGCGTTATAAACTCGCGTGGATATTGGTGCTGTTTTCGTTCGGAGTGCGCGAAACGGCGCCGTTCATGTTTCTGGGCTTCGGAGCGACCTTGTTCCTGACGGGGCGCCGCCGCCACGGAGCGATACTGGCGGCGGCGAGCATCGTCGCGCTGGTGCTGATCCTCGGCGTGCTGATGCCGCTCGCCCGCCCCGCCGGCACGGTCTACGACCATGTGAGTTTCTACCCCCATCTGGGCGGCACGATCCGCGAGATCGCGCTGTCGCCGTTCGCGCGTCCGCGGGCGTTCTGGGGGACGGTGCTTTCCGCCCACTCGTGGCGGTACTACGCGGCGCTGTTCCTGCCGTTCCTCTTTCTGGCGACGGCGGCGCCGAAGTGGTGGCTGCCGATGCTCTGCGACCTCGCGATGGTGGCGGCGGACCGGCGCTTCGATTCGCAGACGCTGCTGCGCCACTACCAGTGCGTGATGCTGCTGACGCTGGTCGTCGCAACGCTCGAAGGTTTCCGCAAGATACGCGCGGGTGAAACGCCCCGGTATCTCCGGTGGATCTTCCGCGGGGTCAGAGAACTCGATCCGGTCGGCGGGCTGTCGGCGGCGACGCTGGCGGCGACGTTGGGGATGACGTTCTTCTTCACGCAGGTCCCGGGGCTGCCCGGCTCCGACCCCCGCCTCGGCAGATGGAGCGACGCGCGGCCGCTGATGGCGAAGTTCCTGCGCCTCGTTGAACCGGGGGCGGAGGTCACGGCGGGACCGCGGCTGGCGGGATTTCTCGTCGGCAGGAACGAGGTGTTCCTCTCCGCGGACGCGGCGGAGCCGCTCAAGCGCTACGTTCTGGTCGAGGGGCTGGTCCCCGACTACCGGCAGATGCTTCTGCGCGGAAAACTGCTTAAGGACCGCGATTGGACGCTCCTCGGATCCGAATACCTCGACGACCGGCTGATCCAGCTCTTCGAGCGCAAGCCCCGTACCGCCGATCTGCCGCACAACGTGCGGCGCCTGACTCCGGAAGCGTGGGCGCGCAGCGGGGACCCCATCCCCTGCCGGCTGCCGCAGCTGGAACTGCGCGGCCGCGTGGAGCGGGGGCTCTTGATCGTCTCCGCCCGGATCGTCGAAAAAATACCCGCCGAACTGGATATCGGATTTGCGACCCGGATCGACTGTCACGACGCCCCGCCGATGGAAAGTTTCATCACCTTCGGCAACGGGATGTTCCCCGCCGGCATGGCGGCGACGGGCGACGTGTACACCTTTGCCGTGCCGCTGCCGGATCGACCGCGCGGCTGCGCCGTGGATCTGATCCGGATCGGCGCCCGGAGACAGGAATTTTAAACTTGAGAGAAAGACCGTTTTCGGTTATATTGTAAAACCATCAACGAAAGGATCGGAAAAATGTATATCGGCAGAATAGTCGCCATCGGCAGGACCGCGAAGGGCAGCAACGCGGCGATGTACCGCGTTTCGTCGCGGTCGTTCCCGAACCGCCGGATCGTCCGCAGCGGCGACCAGCTGGCGGTGATCCCGCGCGAAGGGTGCGAAGCGGATTTGGCGAAGAACCCCTACATCAGTTACAACTGCCTGCGGATGGCGGGCGAATGGGCAGTGGCGACCAACGGTTCGCAGACCGACCCCATCACCGAAAAGATCGCTTCCGGGATGCCGGTGCGCGACGCCGTGGCGCTGGGGCTGCTCGCGCTGGACTTCGAGCACGATTCGCTCGATACCCCGCGCATCGTGGCGGTGGCGCACCGCACGGAGCCGGTGGGATTTCTGGGGATCGTGCGGCGGGATGCGCTGCTCGTCCGCGAATTCGAACTCAAGCCGGGCGAGGCCTACTACATCTCGACCTACGAAAAGAACTGCCCCTGCGACGGCAACCATGACGCCGGATTTTCCGCCGCCACCGCCGAGGAGGCGGCTCGGTTCATGATCGACGGCGGAGTCTTCGCGGATTTCACCAACCCGGTGACGAGCTGCGCCGCCGTCGCCGACGGCGCCGGATTCGCGCTGGCGTTCGAAACGGTGTGACGCGCTGCGGAAGTTGAGGGAACGGACGAAACGATGGAACTCACCGGATTGGTCGAGTCGCTCCGACGGGGCGTCGTTGCGGCGGAGGTGCCGGAGCGGACAAGCGTACTGCGCCTGTACTTTCACGACGGCGCGGGCTTCCGCACCGAGGAACTGCCGTTCCGGCGCTTCGTCGTGTTGGGCAACGGCGCCGGAGTCGCCACGCCGTGCGAGATCTCGACGCTCGCGGGCGGACTGCCGCTCGACAAACTCGCGGAGTTCGACACGGAGGAAGCATACCTCGCCGCGCTCGCGGAACTGCGCACGACGAAAGTCCCCGCGTTCGTGATGCGCGACGTGCTGCGGCAGGCGCTGATCCGCGCCCGGGTGCGGCTCTTTTCCGGCATGGCGTTTTCGGAACTGCGGCGCGTCTCCGTCGCGCTCGTCGGCGACGCCTCGGTCGAACTCTGCGACGGCGCGGAGACCCAATCCTGGAGTTTTGCGACTTTGGACGAAGAGCGCCGGTCGCTCGAAGAGATCTCCCGCTTCATCTCCGCACGCGACCCCGACGCGATCGAGGGCTACGACCTCTATTCGACCGTGCTTCCCGCGCTCGAAAAGGCGTACAAGCGCCATAAACTGCCCTTCGACTGGGGCAGAGACCGGGCGGCGGCAACGCGCTCGGCGGGGAGTTTCACCCTGCCCGAAGGCGTGGTGCGCTGCAACGTCTACCGGGCGGCGGGACGGCACTTCGTCGACGCGGGCATCCTCACCCGGCTCTACGACGCCCGCACCCGGGCGCTCGAATCGTGCGACTTGGAGGATGTGGAACGCCACTTTTCCATCACCGGCGCGACGGCGGCGGAGCGGGTGCGGAAACTCGCCGCCATCCTCAGCCCCGCGTACTTCTACCAGACGCAGGTGCTGCCGCTCGGCTATCAGGATCTGCCGATGCGCGGCTCGGGCGGAAATCTGGACGCGCTCTTCATCTCCGAATACCTCACGAACGGTCACTCGCTGCCGTTCGCGGACGCGCCGGAGGAGTTTCAGGGGGCGCTGACCAAGCTGGAGCGCTCCGGGGTCTTTCACGACGTGCGGCACGTGGACGTGCGCTCGCTGTACCCGTCGATCCTGCTCGCGGAACGGTCGGCGCCGCGCAAGGACGAACTCGAGGTCTTCCCCCGGCTGCTCGGCGAACTGCGGCGTTTCCGGCTGGCGGCGAAGGACGCCGAACGCGCCGCGGCCGATCCCGCCGCCAAACGCGACGCGGGAGCGCTGCAGAGCGCCTTCAAGATACTGATCAACAGCTTCTACGGCTATCTGGGCTTTCCGCAGGGAAGCTTCAACGACTACTCGCTGGCGGCGCACGTCACGCGCCGCGGCCGCGAGATCCTCGGGGCGATGCTGGAAAAACTTTCCGCGCTGGGGGCGGTCGTCATCGAAGCGGATACCGACGGCGTGTACTTCCAGATGCCGGCGGGGGCGGACGAAGCCGCCTTCGACGCCGCGCTGCGCGAAGTCCTGCCGCCGGGGATCGAAGTGGAGTTCGACGCGAAATACCCCGCGATGTTCGCCTACAAAAGCAAGAACTACGCGCTGTTGAAGGCGGACGGCGAAGTGGCGCTCACCGGCGCGGCGCTCAAATCGCGGGCGCTGGAGCCGTTTCAACGGGAGTTCATACTGCACGCGGTCACGACGCTCATGCGCGGCGCGCCGGAGGAGATCGAAAAGATGTACCGGGAACTGCGCGCGGCGATCGCGGAACACCGCCTGCCGCTCGAAAAATTCGCCAAGACCGAGGTGCTCAACGACTCCCCCGAATCCTACCGCCGGAAACTCGAATCCGGTTCGGGGCGGCACAGCGCCGCCTACGACCTCGTGCTGGCGTCGTCCCGCCGTTACCGCGCGGGCGACCGGGTGCGCTTCTATGTGACGGGCACGCAGCGCAAACCGAAACTATCGGGCAACACCCGATTGCTGGAAGACGCCGACGGCTCCCGCGACGAAAACACCGCGTTCTACTTGGACAAACTCGACGCGCTGTACCAGAACTATCGACCCTTCATCCCCGGCGGGGAGGAAAAAACACACTGATCTGACATGACGGCACAGGAAATACTCGACAAACTCAACCCCGAACAGGCGCAGGCGGCATCGACCCTCGAAGGTCCCGTGCTGGTGCTCGCCGGAGCGGGCACCGGCAAGACCCGGGTCATCACCTACCGCATCGCCTACATGCTGGCGATCGGCATCCCGCCTTCGTGCATCCTCGGCATGACCTTCACCAACAAGGCGGCGCGCGAAATGCGCGAACGCCTCGCCGCGCTGGTCGATCCCGCCTCGGCGGAGCTGGTCACACTCGGCACCTTCCACTCGTTCTGCGGGCGGCTGCTCCGGCGCGAGATCCACCGCCTCGGCTACCTGCCCAACTTCACCATCGCCGACGAAGCGGACCAGTCCGGATTGATCAAGCAGGCGGCGGGACTGGCGGGGCTGAACTCCGACGGCTTCAACCTCGCGGCGGCGCAGGCGCAGATCAGCCGCTGGAAGAACCGGCTCTTCACCCCCCGCATGGCGAAGAACGACGCCGCCGGGCGCTTCGAGGAACTGGCGGGACGGGTCTACGAAGAGTACCAGCAGCTGCTCGAAATGCAGAACAGCGTGGACTTCGACGACATGCTGCTGCTGGCGCACCGGATACTTTCGGAGTTCCCCGAGGTCGCGGAAGCGTATCGCGAACATTACCGCTATCTGCTGATCGACGAGTATCAGGATACCAACGCGGCGCAGTTCGCGATCGTAAAACTGCTTGCCGGGGAACGGCGCAATCTGTGCGTCGTCAGCGACGACGACCAGAGCATCTATTCGTGGCGCGGCGCGGACGTCGGCAACATCCTCGACTTTCCGCAGCTCTTCCCCGGCGCCAAGGTCGTCAAACTGGAGCAGAACTACCGCTCGACCAACCATATCCTCCACGCGGCGAACGCCGCCATCGGCCACGGGGCGCGGCGGCTCGGCAAGAAGCTCTGGAGCGCCCTCGGCGACGGTAAGAAACCCGTCGCGCTGACGCTCGACTCGGGCGAGGCGGAAGCGGAGTTCATCGGCAACGCGATCCGTCAGGCGATGGCGGGCGACGGGCGGAAGCGCTACTGCGACTTCGCGGTGCTGTACCGCTCCAACCAGCTGTCGCGGCAGTTGGAGCAGACGTTCCGCAACTTCGGCATCCCCTACCGGATCTTCGGCGGGCAGCAGTTCTACCAGCGCCGCGAGATCAAGGACGCCGTCGCCTATCTGAAGCTCCTCGTCAATCCGAACGACGACCAAAGTCTGCTGCGGATACTCGCGGCGCCGCCGCGTGGGCTCGGCGACAAGGCGGTGACGGCGCTCAAGGAGGCGCGACGGGTCGATCACCGTCCCATGCTGTTGTCGCTCGGCGACGCAAATTTCGTTTCTTCGCTGACCCGCAAGGCGGCGGAGGGGGCGCGCGAATTGAGTTCCGTCTGCGCCCGCTGGCGCAAGGAGTTCGAGACCCCCGGCAATCTCGCCGGCAGGATCGCCAAGTTTCTGGAAGAAGTCGGCTACACCGGAGCGCTGCAGCGCATCTACAAGGACATCGAGGATTCGCTCAAGCGCCGGGACAACATCGAAGAATTCATCAACAGCGCGGGGCAGTACGAGATCCGGCGCGGGGAACCGGCGCTGCTGCGCGACTTTCTGGAATCCTTTGCGCTGCTCGAGGAGGAGGACCGCGACGAGGACAAGGAGCGCGACGCCGTGACCTTTTCGACCGTCCACGCGGCGAAGGGACTGGAATTCCCGGTCGTCTTCCTCGTCGCGCTGGAACAGGGGACCTTCCCCCACGAGCGCGCACTCGCCGAAAACGGCGGCGACGAGGAACTGCGGCTCTTCTACGTGGCGCTGACCCGTGCCAAGAAGGAACTGTATCTGCTCAACGCCCGGTCGCGGCTCCAGCATGGAGCTCCGCACACGGTGCGTCCCTCCTCCTTCCTCGCGCTGCTCGACGACGGACTCGTCGACCGCGAAGCGCCGGAGGAGATCGTCAAACCGGCGGACAACCGCCGAGCGGTCGAGGCTTTCATGCGGATTTATGAGCGGCTGAACCGGAATTCCGGCAATAAACGGGGTTGAAAAAGCATTATATGTATGGTACTGTAGAAAACCGTACTGAACAAAAACTTCCGCGCGGGACGCGGGGACAGGGGTCGACATGAAAGCGATTTGGAAGATAATTACGACTGTGCTCGTGATCGGCGCGCTGATCGCGGCGGGATGGCTCATCTATTCGTTCTACGCGGCGGAGGGCGAAACGGTGTTCCGCACCGAAAAGGTCGCGCGCGGCACGCTGCTGAGCGTCATCAACTCCTCGGGCACCGTCGAGCCGGAGGAACTCGTCAACGTCGGCGCGCAGGTCAGCGGAAAAATCATGAATTTCGGCACCGACGGCGAGGGGAAAGTGGTCGATTACGGCTCCAAAGTCACCAAGGGCATGCTGCTCGCACAGATCGACGACGTGCTCTACGAAGCGGCGCTCCGCGAAGCCAAGGCGCAGAAACTGCAGGCGGAGGTGGCGATCCTCAGCGCCGACGCCTCGATGAAACAGGCGCAGGCGCAACTGCTGCTCGCCGAACGCAACTTCGAGCGCGCGAAGAAATTGTTGCCCAACAACGCCATGTCGCGCGGCGACTACGACTCCTGCGAGGCGGAGTACCTCGTCCGCAAGGCTAACATCGCCGTCGTCGACGCCGAACGCGAACAGGCCAAAGCCAAACTCGCCATCGCCGAGGCGGCGCTGGTCAAGGCGCAGCGCAATCTGGACTACTGCGTCATCAGTTCCCCCGTGGACGGCGTGATCATCGACCGCCGCGTCAGCATCGGGCAGACGCTGGTCTCCAACATGAGCGCCTCCAGCATCTTCCTGATCGCCAAGGATCTCAGGAAAATGCAGGTCTGGGTGTCGGTCAACGAAGCGGACATCGGCAGCATCAAGGTCGGCATGCCCGTGATCTTCACCGTGGACGCCTTCCCCCACCGGGAGTTCTCCGGACACGTCCACAAACTCCGGCTCAACGCCACCATGTCGCAGAACGTGGTCACCTACGTCGTCGAAGTCGCCACCGACAACCGCGACGGGATGCTGCTGCCCTATCTGACCGCCAACGTCAAGTTCGTGCGGCAGCGCCGCGACAACGTGCTCAACGTCTCCAACGCGGCGCTCCGCTTCGAGCCGCCGGAGGAATTGATCGCCCACGAGGGGCTGAAGACCTGGAAGGAGTTCAAGCGCGGCAGCGGCACCCGGCTGCTCTGGCTGCCGGCGGCGGAAGGCAAAGTGCGTCCCGTCGAAGTGCGCACCGGGATCAACAACGGCGTATCCACCGAGATTGTCGGCTCGGATCTCAAGGAGGGCGACGTGGTCGTCAACGCCGCGCAGGTGCTGACCGCCGAGGAGGCGGCGGAGCGCGGCAAGAGCGGAGATGCGCGCAGTCCGTTCCTGCCCGAAATGCCGAAGCGGCGCGGCAACAACCCCAACCGGCCCGCGGGCGGCGCCCCGGGAGGACGGCGCTGAACGGGAACTCCGTACCGGAGTGAATAAAATGGCTCTCATCGAACTCAAGGACATCCGCAAAACCTATTTTCTGGGCGAGATCGACGTCCCGGTATTGAAGGGCATCACGCTTTCCATCGACCGCGGCGAGTACGTGGCGCTGATGGGCGCCTCCGGCTCCGGCAAAAGCACGCTGATGAACACCCTCGGGTGCCTGGACCGTCCCACTTCGGGCGAGTACTGGCTCGACGGCGAGGAGCTCGGCTCCGCCTCCGGCGACCGCCGCGCCCGCGTCCGCAACAAGAAGATCGGCTTCGTCTTCCAGAGCTTCAATCTGCTGCCGCGCACCAGCGCCCTCGAAAACGTCATCATGCCGTTATCCTACACGGCCGGAAACCTCTCGGGCGCCGAACAGCGCCGCCGCGGTCTCGCCGCCCTCGAACAGGTGGGGCTCGGCGACCGCGTCAACCACTATCCGTCGCAGCTTTCCGGCGGTCAGCAGCAGCGCGTGGCGATCGCGCGGGCGCTGATCAACCGCCCGCCCGTGATCTTCGCCGACGAACCGACGGGCAACCTCGACTCCAAGACCAGCGTCGAAGTCATGAAGATGTTCAGCGACCTCAACGCCGACGGCATCACCGTGATACTCGTCACCCACTCCGAGGAGATCGCCGCTTACGCCAAACGCACGATCCGGCTGCAGGACGGTCTGATCGTCCGCGACAGCGCCGCCGGCGAAGGAGGTGAAAGATGAGCCTCTACCGCACTATCATCGTCGCGCTCAAGGCGCTGCGCCGCAATCCCACCCGCGCCTCGCTGACCACGCTGGGCATCGTCATCGGCATCGCCGCCGTCATCACGATGATGGAGATCGGCAACGGCTCCAGCACCTCCATCCGCAAGTCCATCGAGAAGATGGGCGCCAACTCGGCGCTGGTGCGCCCCGGCTGGCGCCGCGCCGCCGGAGTCAGCATGGGCTCCGGAGCGGCGATGTCGCTCGTTCCCGACGACGCCGAGGCGATCCGCCGCGAATGCCGCCATGTGGCGCTGGTCGCGCCGGTCGTCACCGGCAGCGGCATGCAGCTCGTCTTCGGCAGCGGCAACTGGGTGCCCCAGCAGCTGATCGGCACCTCGCCCGAGTACCTGACCATCCGCAACTGGCAGATCGAGGAGGGACGAAGTTTCACCCAGCGCGAAGTCGACCGCAACGCCACCGTCTGTCTGGTCGGGGCGACCGTGGTGCGCGAACTCTTCGAAGGACTTTCCCCCGTCGACTGCGAAATGCGCATCCGCAACACCACCTTCAAGGTGATCGGTGTTCTCAAGTCCAAGGGCGCCAACATGATGGGCTGGGACGAGGACGACGTCGTCATCACTCCGTGGACCACGCTGCGGATGCGGGTCACGGGACGCTCCACCGGCAGCGCCACCAACACCACCAGCACCGCGGCGACCAGTCCCGGCGCGCTCTACCCCGGCAGCGGGCTCGCGCTCTACCCCGAGCAGTCGTCGAACCTGACGAGCGACACGCTGTTCTACAACAAGTTCATCAAACTCAATCAGATCTACTTTTCCGCCACCAAGGCGGAGGAGATGGAGACCGCGATCGACGAAGTCACCCATCTGCTGCGCGAACGCCACCGTCTGGCGTTCGATCAGGACAACGACTTCCGCGTGCACAGCTCCGGCGAGTTCATGAAAATGCTCGGCAGCACCTCGACCGTCATGACCAATCTGCTGCTGGGCGTGGCGCTGATCTCGCTGATCGTCGGCGGCGTCGGCATCATGAACATCATGCTCGTATCCGTGACCGAGCGGACCCGTGAGATCGGGCTCCGCATGGCGGTCGGCGCCCGGTCGCGCGATATATTGAAGCAGTTTCTGGTCGAATCGATCGTCCTCTGCCTCGCGGGCGGCATCCTCGGCATCCTGCTCGGACACGGCGCCGCGCTGCTCATCGAATCGCAGCTGAACTGGCCCATCGAATCCAGTCCCGGCGCCGTCGTCGCCGCCGTCGCCGTATCGGCGTTCGTCGGCGTCGTCTTCGGCTTCTACCCCGCCTGGAAGGCCTCGAAGCTCGACCCCATCGAAGCATTGAGATACGAGTAGATCCCGGTTTTCATCGGCGACCGGGACGGCGGACGTCTGCCTCGACGCCCGCCGGAGCGGTTATCAGGTCACTCGGCTTGCCATTTGACGCGGCCGTTGCAGATCGTCATGGCGACGTCCAGAGCGTCGTTCAGCATGACGATATCCGCGATGAAGTCCTTTTCCAGGCGGCCGCGCTTGCCTAAGTTCAGGCTTTCCGCCTGATTCAGACCGGCGGCGCGGATCGCTTCGCAGAGCGGAAGTCCCGTCAGACGCACCAATCGCTTGAACCCGTCGATGTAACGCAGCGTGCTCCCCGCCACTTCTCCCGTGGTCAGCCGCGCGCAGCCCGCTTTCACCACCACCGGCAGCCCCCCCAGGGAGTAGTCGCCGTCCGGCATCGCCGCCGCCCGCATGGAGTCGGTGATCAGCATCATTTTCTCCGCTCCCTTCAGCCGGGCGATCATTTTTATCATCTCGTCACAGAGGTGGACGCCGTCGCAGATCATTTCCACATACACGTCGTCGTCCATGAGGCCGCCGCCCACCATGCCGAAGCGCAGGTGGTGGACCGGCGTCATCACGTTGCAGAAGTGCGTGAGGTGCTTCATCCCGAGTTTGCGGCACCTGGAGTAGCACTCGTAATCGGCGGCGGTGTGCCCGCCGGAGGGCATGATGCCGCGTTCGGCAAGTTCGGCGGTGAATTTCTCTCCGCCGGGGAGTTCCGGGGAGAAAGTGACCTTTTTGACCGGCGTGACGGCGTTGAGTTCATCGACCAAGTTGATGTCGGGCGCCTTCAAAAACGCGGGATTCTGCGCCCCGGCGCACTTGGGGTTGAAGAACGGTCCTTCGAGGTGGACGCCCAGCAGCGTCGCCCCGTCCGCGACCTCGCGATTGTACAGTTCCGCCTGACGGCAGAAGTCGCGGAGGTCCTGATCCGAAACGCTCAAACTCGTCGCCAGAAACCCCGTCACGCCGTCCCGGAGTTTGCCGCGCCCGATGGCGGCGAACGCCTCGGGCATCGCATCGCAGAAGTCGAATCCCGAGCGCCCGTGCGAGTGGATGTCGATGAAGCCGGGGGCGGCGATCAGCCCTTCCCCCGCGACGATCCGGTCCGCGTCGCCCGCCGGTATCCTGCCGACGGCGGCGATCCGGTCGTCTTCGATTAGGAGGTTTCCCTTCGGTATGTCCACCCCCGGAGAAACGATCCGGCAGTTTCGGATGAGCGTCTTCACAAAACCCCGTCCAGATTTATCTTGTCCGCCGTGTAGATGAGCAGAAAATCCGGGTGCCCGAGCAAGTAGGACGCGGGCAGCTCCGGCGTCGGCGTCCTGTCCGCGATCATGCGGCGCAATGGAGCCTCCTGTTCCGCGAAGCAGGCGAGCAACAGTTCCCGCTTCGCCTTGAGGATCGGCTTCATCCCCATGGTCGCGGCGAAGCGCGGCACCAACGAGGCGTCGCCGTGGGCGGTGACCCGGGTGTTCTGGTCGATGGTCTCCTGCGTCAGCGGCAGCACCCGGGTCGGGAGTTCGCCGTAATCCGCCACGGAAATTTCCGTGTTTTTCATCGGTTCGTTGAAGGCGATGTGCCCGTTGAAGCCGATGCCCAAGAGCTGCAGATCGAGTTCGCCCGAGTCCGCAAGTTCCCGATCAAACCGCCCCGGATCGGCGGGATCGGGAAAGTGCGCCTGATCTTCCTTGAAATCCCGCTCGGGCAGGAAGCGGTCGAAGAGGTTTTCGTGCATGTACTTCCAGTAACTCAGCGGATGGTCGTGCGCCACGGCGCGACGTTCGTCCGCGGCGTATTCGTCGAGGTTCCACGTCCGCAGTTTCGACAAGTCCGCCTTTTCGTCGTTGAACATCCCGGCGAGGATCGCGTAAAGTTCGATCATGGTGTTGCCGGTGGCGAGCCCCAGATTGAAACTTTCGCCGCGGCCGAGTTTCGCCATGACCGCTTCGTGGATGAGCATCGCCCCGGCGATGCTCATTTCGTGATAATTCCTGACTTTCAATACTTTCATGACGCCGCCTTCCGTCAACATCCCGATCCGGCGGTTTCTCCGAGATCCACGATCCTGCCGGTGCGCGCCGAAATATCCGCGGCGAGGGCGACGCGGGCGCAGGCGAGTCCGTTGGCGGAGCCGGAAACTTCAAGCGGAGTGTCGTTGAGCAGAGAACCCACGATCTCCTTCGCCATCACGGGATCGCCGCCGCCGTGCCCGCCGCACCCAAATTCCAACGTGGTCACTACCGGGTCGCCGTAGCGGCGGTAGCGCAGCATGCCGGAAAAACACTCGACGATGATCGTCCCCTCGGTGCAGTTGATGAACATCCTCCGCTCGGGGATCGCGTTGGCCAGCGTCAGCTGGAAG
>CACZPY010000074.1 GCA_902783135.1 uncultured bacterium | reverse complement strand
GGTTGTCTGATCGGCTGCCTGCTGTTGATCGCGCTCATCGGCCTCGCCGCCGACTTTTTGGAATGCCGGCTTTACCTCATGTACGGTGCGGAAAGGGTCGTCGGCGCCCGAAACGTCATCTACATCGGGGATCTGTGGGAGTACATCTATACCAATCCCGCGGCGATGATCCTGAGCAGAATGACGATCTTTTTCGGCATCGCCATGGTGGTCCTGTCGTTGAGCGTGCTTGCCGCGTGGGGCATGCAAAGGCGGAAATTGTTTCTCCGGGTCGGGAAATTCTACAAGTTCCTGATCGCCGCGTTGTTATTTTCGGTCGCGGCGTGCGTGTTATTCGGCGGGATGCTGTCGCGGGAATACGTGTTTCATAAACAACGGTATCATGCGGTCAAGGGTTGCAAAACTTTTGCCGACTATGAAAAACTCCTCGGTCGTCCGCTCTTCGCGGGGACGGTCCGGGAATCGGACCGGGCTTGGATCGAGGCACTCGGCAAATTCGAAAACAGCGGTTTTGTCCCCGGCAGAACGCTCGCGATCTTCGGGATGGATCGCCCGCGGGTCTATATCCTCGTGTGGATGGAAAACGGACAGGTCGTCCGGCGGAACGGCTGCTACAAGACCGCCGCGCTGCCATGTCCTCCATCCGGTGCGGCTCAAAACCGATAATCCGGCTCACGCGCGGAGGTCTTCGACCAACGCCGGAGGCAACTGGATGCGCAGCGGCCGGTTCGGCGAGTTGCGCACATGCTGGGCGTAGAAGATCGTCGCCTCCGCTTCGGGCAGGATCGCCAGATGCGCTCCGGCGGCGCCGCCCCAGCCGAAATCCGGTTTTTCGACCCCGGGCTTCGGGCAGCGCACCCCGAGACCGTAGGAGTATCCCGCGACCATGAACTGCCGCTGCGGCACGGTTCCCGTCGTGAACTCGTCCGGGATCTGCGGCGAACTCATCATCCTGACCGTGTCGCGGCGCAGCAGCGCCTCGCCGGAGCGCAGGTTTTCCAAAAATGTGATGTAATCTTCGACTGTCGAAACGCACCCCGCGCCGCCGCTTTCGTAACGGCTGCCCAATTTGTACGGCGTGATCCGGGGACCGATGGGTACGAATTTATCATCCTCCTCGCGCCATGAATACTGCGCGGCGATCTCCGGGAGTTGTTCGTCGGGCAGGAGAAAGGTCGAGCGCTTCATCCCGAGCGGGTCGAAGATGTGTTTTTTGACGTACTCGCCGAAGCGCACTCCGGAAAGCACCTCCACGATCGCGGCGAGCACGTCGTGGCAGAGGCTGTACAGCCACCCTTCGCCCGGCTCGAAGGCGAGCGGGTCCTGCGCCAGATACTTCATGACCTCGCGGGTCGGCATCTCGCCCTTGGTGTCGGCGTAGGCGCGCTTGAGGTTGTCGGTGTTTGTGGCGTAGGTCAGTCCCGCCGTCATGGTGAAAAGATGGCGCACCGTCATCGTGTTGCGGACGGGTTCGATCCGCCCGTCGACGAGTTTGGTGAGCTTGCGGAACTCGGGCAGATACTCGTAAACCGGGGCGTCGAGCTTGAGGTCGCCCGTTTCGACCAGCTGCAGCGCCGCGGTGCAGGTGATGAGTTTGGAACAAGAGTAGATGTTGTAAAGCTCGTTGCCGTCGACCGGCTTCCGCTTCGCTTCGTCCGAAAAGCCGGACATGTACCGGAACACGCACTTCCCCCGATGGTAGACGATGCAGTCGATCGACGGTATGCCCATCGCCTCGAAGCGTTTCAAGAGTTCGTAAACTTTGCCGTGCTGATTCATATTTGACTCCCCCAAAAGTACCTTCAACCGTTTACGGATGAGTACGGATTTGTACGGATGGGGACACGGAGTTTTCACCGTGCCCGTCTCCGCTTTGCCGGCTTCAGTCACGGCAACCGGGGCGCGTACCACGCGCCTTGCTCCGTACCTCTCCGTACCGATCCGTAAAATTCCGTTTTCGCCCGCAGACCTGCCAAGCACTCGCATACCACACCGCCGATGGCTTTGCAATCGGCGCACTCCGAATCCGGCGTTCGGCTAAATGTACACTTTGCCGCGGGAAAAATCAACCGCGGAGACGGCTTGACAATGCGCGATTTACGGGATATTGTAATACAAATCGCACGCGGAGGATCCGATAATGAAAAACCTTTTTCCCGTGTTTCTGCTCGCGGCGGGGACGCCCCGCGCCGCAGAGAAATCGAAGTAAAAGGGAGGGATCATGTTATCCAATCAGGCGGCTTACCCGCACTTGATCGCGATAGTCTTCGTCGCGGGCGTCATCGGACTATTGGCGGTGTTCGCGCAAGTATTCCTGCTCCGCCGGGTGAACCGGAGCAAACTTCGCCCGGGCGTCCGGATATGTCTCAAGGTGCTGTTGTGGCTCGTCTTCACCGTGGTGCTGGCGGCGATGCTCCACACGGTCGTGGTGGGAACGGTTTACGCCCATATCGACTACCACTTCGATCAAATCAAATACGGTATGCCGATCGCCGAAGTGAGGCGCTCGCTCTGTTGGCTGTACGAGGAGTCCGACATCTCCTTCGAAGATCTGAGCAAAGATATGAGCAAACACGATTTCATTATCGACATTCCTGACGGCGTCAAAGTCCGCGCCAAAAAATATGCGGACCGCATCTTCGGTAGTGAATACATGTATGTGGTCTTCGATGAAAAGGATCGGGTTTGGGCGCGCATCGATATGTATGAATACGGCGGGGGAAGATGAATAAGGAAATTAAAAAGCTGTTTTTCATCATGGCGCTGGTCTGCTGCATCATGCCGCGGGCGCAGGGCAGTCCGCCTTCGCTATACGCCTTTTCCGCGAAGTGGACCCCGTTTCAATTTCAAACTCTGGTTTTTCCGTTATTTGCCCCAGTAGCCCTGTTTGACTGTGATACTCCTGTTTATGGAATAGACCTGACGCTCGTCGGATCTCAGAAAAAGACCTGCGGATTGAGTTGCGGGTTGTTGTCGATCCATGGCGATCATTACGGTCTCGGCGTCGCTCTTGCCTCGGGAGGGGAAAACAATTACGGATTGATGTGCTCCGCGGTCAATGTATTTGAGGGCTGCGGAGGCGTCGCGGTCGGAGTTCTCAACTTCAACCACGAAGAAGAAGGGACTCTCGCAAAATCGGACAATCTTCTTCAGATCGGTCTCTTCAATCATGCCCGAAACGGCTTGCAGATCGGAGTATTGAACCACAACCCCAACGCCTTGATACCGTGGATGGTGCTGTTCAACTGTTCCTCCCGCGAGCGGAGCAACCCGCCCCCGCCGCCGGAGCGCGACAACACGGTAGAAGGCACAAAATGATTTTTTGGATCATCATAATTTTACCGTTGCTGTCGGTGTGGGGATGCTATATCTGCTTCGGAGTGGTCCACTTCCGGCTGATGCAGTATTTCTGGCGTTCCATGCCCGATGAAGACACGGCGGTAATCAATGACAGGTGGCGTTTCCCCGTCTTCGATATGGGCAAAAGGAGACGTGCCGAAATGCGTAAACGCAACGAAGTATTGCTCAAGTTCGACCGGGAACGCGCGGAGCGCCTTATCGCCGCGGAGCGCAAAATGTGCATCGCGTACCAGTGGTGGTGTCTGCTGGTGCCCATGGAATTCATAATTATCGTCTGCCGCCTGGCGTGGGATACCCATTGAAGCCGCTCGCCGGTTGCCTAAATCACGGATCTTTGCGGATAAGTATGGCGTTTTTGATCGGCTTGACCGCCCGCCCCCGAAACGGCGTTGCGCGGTGACAAGCCAATGCCCGAAACTCAGTTTTCGGCGGCGATCAGCTTGGACGTATTCCTGAAATTGTCGAACGCGACCCCGTTGATCGTCGTCGTCGTGTCTCCCGCGTAGATGACCGTCGGTCTGACGCACTCCGTCGCGATCTCCAGAAACGCCCGGATATTCTTGGCGAACGAGGGATCGAAGGTCATCCCGGCTTTTATTTCCACCGGTATCAGCCGACGGTTGTCGTCGATGATGAGATCGACTTCGTTTCGCCTCTGTACCCGGAAATAGTAAAGCCCCGGCAGCTGCTTGCCGAGATTGTATCTCGCTTTCAGCGCTTCGACGACGACCAGATTTTCGAACAGTCCGCCGAGCAGCGGATCGCGCGCGACCTGCGACACGTTTTCGATTCCGAGCAGCGAGGCGGCAAGCCCGACTTCGGTGAAGTAGATTTTCGGAGCCTTGACCAGCCGCTTCCCGAAGTTGTTGAAAAAGCACGGCAACCGGAACACGATGTAGCTCGCCTCCAAAACCGACAGCCAAGAACTCAAGGTCGTCGCCGATACTCCGACATCGCCCGCCAAATCGCTCATGTTGACGACCTGTCCGACACGCCCCGCCAGCAGTTTGAGAAAGGTCTCGAACGCGTGCTGATCGGAAACGTTGATCAACTGCCGGACGTCGCGCTCCACATAGGTCGCATAATACGCGGGATAGAGCATCGTCGGCGGAGTGTTTTCGTCGTACAGCCGGGGCATGAAGCCGTTGAAGATATACTCGTCGCGGGAGAGGGATATCCCCGCCTCCGTGAGCTCTTCAATCGACAGCGGCAGCAGTTTCAATATCCCCGTCCGTCCGGCGAGCGACTGGGATATTTCCGCGTGGAGCTTCGGCTGGTGTGAGCCGGTCAAAATGAAGCGCCCCTTTCCCTTCGAAGCGTCGGCAAGCAGCTGGATCGTGCTCAGCAACTCCGGCACGCGCTGGACTTCGTCTATGATCACCGGCGGCTTGTACAACTCGAAGAACGCCTTGGGATCGCTCATCGCAATGTCGCGCGCGGTCTTATCCTCCAAATTCACATAGATGTGGTCGGGGAAAAGCAGTTTCGCCAAGGTCGTTTTACCCGACTGTCGCGGTCCGAGTATGGTTACGACCGGAAAATACCGTGCCATCTCCAACAAATACGGTGCGATCTTTCTCTTTATCATGGTATTCCTCCATTGTGCCAAGCATAATATACCGTCGTTTTGCGCAAATTACAAATTGGATTTATAATTTGCACAAAGACCGCGGTCGGCTCCGGGAATTGGTCTATACCAATTTTGCGGCGAGCGTTGCAATTCCCGCGCGCGTGAGTTATATTATCCGGCGTGAAGCGAATTGACGCTTTATCCCAACAGAAGGAAGGTTTTTTATGGAAGACAAGATCATCTACATGCCCTGCGACACGGTGGAAAAATTCATGCGCGACGCCTTCGTCGCCGCCGGAGTCCCCGCCGAGGACGCCGCGCTCTGCGCCAACGTGCTCATTTCCGCCGACAAGCGCGGCATCGACTCGCACGGCGTCGGCCGGCTGTGCAGTTTCTATTTGGACCGCATCCGCGACGGCGTCCAGCAGGCGGTCACGAACGTCGAGTTCGTCCGCAAGAGCGGAGCCACCGCCGTCGTCGACGGTCACGCCGGGATGGCGATGGTCGTCGCCAAGAAGTCGATGGAGTACGCGATGGAGTGCGCCAGGAAGTACGGCGTCGGCATCGTCGCCGTCCGCAACTCGTCGCACTTCGGAAGAGCGGGCTACTACGCCGACCTCGCCGCCAAGGAGGGGATGATCGGCTTCTGCGTGACCAACGCGCGTCCCGCGATCGCTCCCACTTTCAGCACCCAGAACGTGCTCGGCACCAACCCGATCGCGTTCACCATGCCCTCCGACGAAGCCTTCCCGTTCGCCTTCGACTGCGCGACGAGCGTCGCCCAGCGCGGCAAGATCGAACTCTACGGAAGGCTGGGCAAGGATCTGCCTCCCGGCTGGGTCATCGACGTCGAAGGCAAGACCCGCACCGATACGCAGGGAATATTGGCGGACTTGATGAAGAGCCGCGCCGCGCTCGCTCCGTTGGGCGGCATCGGCGAAGAGGGCGCCGGATACAAGGGCTACGGTTTCGCGACCGTGGTGGAACTTCTGAGCAGCGCGCTGCAGCAGGGGTACTTCCTGAGCCAGCTCACCGGATTCGCCGCCGACGGCTCGAAACAGTCGCCGCGCATCGGTCACTTCGTGATGGCGATCAACATCGAAAACTTCACCGACCTCGCTTCGTTCAAAAAGCACGTCGGAAATGTGCTGCGCGAGATCCGCTCCGCGCGCAAGGCCCCCGGTCACGACCGTATCTACACCGCGGGCGAAAAGGAGTATCTCATCGCCCTCGAACGCGAGAAGACCGGCATCGCCATCAACACTGCGCTCCGCAAGATGATGCTCAAAGTCAAAGCCGACTACAAACTCGACAACTGGGAACTGCCCTTCACCGAAGCGTAAGCGGCAGGAACTGACGCGGTCGGGATCGGGATAGCGGGGCTTCTCGCCCCGCACCCTCGGCAAGGTTTCACCTTGCAACCCGAGAAAAATGCCTTCGCATTTTTCCGCAAATTTTTTGATAAGGTTGCGGCAAGGGGTTGACGCTCCCGGCTTATGTCTGACGACAACGCCGCTCGCGTCCCCTATTGTCGGCAACCGTGATTTGTTTGCCGCCGCCACCGCTGGTCGTATCGGCAACCGCAAATCCCTCAGACCCCGACCCGCCTTTTGTGGCGAGTCGGGGATCGGGTCTTCGCTATGGGTCACGTTACCCGTTGCGGAATGTCGGCACCCCGTTTTACCGTACGTTACCGGCAGCAGACAAAAATCGGCTTTGCGCCGGTCGCGGCTGGCGGGATGTGAAACAGACAATTCTTCGCCCATAAAAAGTGCCATGTCACCAGCAGTTTGCAAAATAGCCGCGGAGATGATAAATTATTATCGGCGAGGGAATTTATTATGTCGTTAAAAATCATATCCTGTTGGGAATTCAGTTGCTTTTTGCTGGTGGCGCTGTTCGCCGTCATCGTCTTGACTTGTTGCGACAAAATCACCATGGATCGTTTGCTCGGCATCAAGTTCAGCGATGACGGCAAAGGGAAAAAACTGGTCTCTTTTCATAATGCGTTTGGTTATATTTATGCGACGAAATACACCATTCCCGACGGCGTGGAAATCATCGGGAAACACGCGTTCATGGGGAATCGGACGTTGAAGCAGGTAATCTTTTCGTCCAGTGTGACCACCATAGAGGAATGTGCATTTTCATGTTGTAAAAGACTGCGGAGCATGGAGTTGACGCCCGGCGTGACTTCCATCGGGGATCAGGCGTTTGCGGATTGCCTGAGCTTGAAAAGCGTCAAAATACCGGATGGTGTGCGCCATATCGGAAAAGAGACATTTGCCGGATGCGTGGAATTGGAACGTGTATCGATACCTCCGAGCGTGATCTCCATCGGAACCGGAGCGTTTAAAAATTGTCCTTGCGAAGCGGCGGTAAAGCAGCAGTTCCCGGATTACCAATGAGTGTCCGCCGCCACTTGCGCTGTGCCCAATCCTGTCGGTAAGCGATGAAAGCGGTTGTTTGTCCGCGGCCGAGAGCGTACCCATGGACGGGGCGATAAACCGAAAGAGACGGGTAACGTGACCCATAGCAAAGACCCGATCCTTGACTCGGCAGAAAAGCCGGGTCAAGGTCGAGGGATTTGCGGTTGCCGATACGACAAACGATGGTGGTGTTTTTCCCCAAGCCTTTGCCGACCGAGGGGGACGGGCGAGGCGTTGCTGTAAAGCATAAGCCGAACCCGTCAACCCGCCAAACCCGATATTCTACGAAATAGCGGGAAAATGCGGTAGCATTTTCCTCGAGGTGCAGGGTCGGCGACCCTGCCGGGGGTGCGGGGCGAGGAGCCCCGCTATCCAACCGATCACATCAGTTTCATCACCGCGTGAAGGGCTGGGTCCACGCGCGGAGCGTTTCGGGGTAGAACATGCGGCTGATCTTGCCGGGCGTGTCGCTTTTGACGATGGCGCGGACGTACAGGTCGTCCGGGGTCATGGTGTAGCTCGCCTCCGCGCCCGCGACGGACTTCACCGTCTGCCCGACGGTGTCGTTGATGACGGGTAGGATGCGGGTGTAGCGCCCGTCGTGCGGGTACTCCTTTTCGACGATGGAGCGGTCGAAATCGCGTTTGGTGGCGATGAATTCGACGCGGTAGTCGACGCCCGGCTCGGTTTGCGCTTTGACGTGCAGAGTCCCCGACGCGCGGTCGAAGTCGATTATGTCCAAAAGTACTCCGGTCGTGGGGTAGTAGTCGCCCTTGTCCATCGCTTCGACAATGGTTTCGGCGGTGAATTCGCCCGGAACGTTTACCATGACCCAGCCGAGTTCGCAGCCGCAGATGCCGTCGATGCGCTCCGGGTCGCAGAAGTGGAGGTCGTCGGTCGCCGTCGCGTAGAGGAGCGGCTTGCCCTGGATCAGCCGGTGGGCGAGCACGAAGTCCCAGAACTGTTCGACCGAGAAGATCTCGACGGGGGGCGCGTCGGCGTCGCAGCCGTTGTTGCAGATCTCGAAGTGGCGGAACTCGGTGAATTCGACGAGGAGCCGCGGGTCGATGTCCCAGTAGCGCCCGAAGGGATGGTTGAGCATGGCGAACGAGGCGCGGCGGTACTCCGCCGCCGCTTTTTCGTAGGAGCGCAGATTCAGATCCAGCGCTTCGCGGGCGTCTTTGCCGTGGAGGATCGGCAGGTCGCGCGCGAGGTTGAAGGTGTTGATGTGGTAGTCGCCGCGCGAGCGGTCGTTGCTGCACGGGTAGGGGTCAAGGATCAGCGTGATCTCCTCGCCGGGGACGACGAGGAACTTGCCCGGAACTTCGAACTCGTCTCGCAGTTCGGCATAGGTCTTGAGTTTGACGAAGCGGCGGACGGCGATCTTCTCGGTCACGATCGAACCGGGCAGCGCCGCCTGGGCGCGTTCGAGTTCGGCGCGCGACGCCATCGGCGGCCACGGACCTTCCTCCCGGGCGACGGGGAGAAAGAGGTTTTCCCGTTCCTGAAAAATGTTGTGATCGGAAAGGCACATGAAGTCGTACCCCCGGTCGCGGTAGGTTTTGATCACCATTTCGGGCAGGTTGCGCCCGTCCGACCACAGCGAATGGGCGTGGAGCGCGCCCTTTTTCCAAACTTTGTTCATGATATATCCCCGTTGTGGAGCATT
>CACZPY010000073.1 GCA_902783135.1 uncultured bacterium | reverse complement strand
TAGTGGTCTTCCAGCTGCTGATGCTTTGCGGGAGGCGCGCCGAACAGCGTCCGGCCCGTCTGGAGAAGATCCGGACGCAGCAGATAGAAACGCTTGTCGATGAGGAAATATTCCTGTTCGGGGCCCAGCGTGACGGTAACTTTCTCATCCGGAAGGCCGAAGCACTTCATCAGTTTCTTCGTCGCGGCGGACAGGGCCTGAATCGACCGCAGAAGCGGGGTTTTACGGTCCAGCGCATCGCCCGTGTAGCTGCAGAACGCCGTCGGAATGCAGAGCGTCGCGCCATTGCTGTGGCGCTTGATGAACGCGGGGCTGGTCGGGTCCCACGCCGTGTAGCCGCGCGCCTCGAAAGTCGAGCGCAGTCCTCCGGAGGGGAAACTCGATGCGTCGGGTTCGCCGACGGTCAGGTTCTTGCCCGAAAACGCCATGATCGCCTTACACCCCTTAAGCTCGACGAAGGAGTCGTGCTTTTCGGCGGTCGAGCCGGTGAGCGGCAGGAACCAGTGGGTGAAGTGGGTCGCGCCGCGTTCGATCGCCCAGTGCTTCATCGCGTGTGCGACGTCGCCCGCGATCTCGGCGTCGAGCGGTACGCCGTTGTTGATGGTCGCCAACAGTTTGGCGCAGGTCTTCTGGGGCAGATACTCGCGCATCGCCTCCTCGTTGAAGACATCCTCTCCATAGTAGCCGATATCCGCCGGAGCGGGGGCGGCGGGTTTGGCGACGGTGCGCGACGCCACCACGTCGAGCGCTCTCATCCGGTTCAGGTTGCTCATCTGCACATCCCCTTTCACATTATGCTGACGTTACTTGTGTCCATTCGCGCTTAATATATTACGCCGTACCGGAAAATGCCACCCGCCGCGCTTATATTTTGCGCGGGGCGGCTGCGCAAAGCAGTGCTCACGAGCGGAACCCCAAGTTGCGGAAGGTGCGGCACAACTCCGCGGGATCGACTCCGGCGGCGATGACGGTTACTTCGGTCTCCGCGCTCAACAGACGCGGCGCGGAAACCGCGATCGGCAGAAGTTTCGCCCAATCGATATTGCCCTTGCCGGGCAGCAGATGCTGATCGGCGAAACCGTTGTTGTCGTGCATGTGCAGACATACCACTTGCGGCAGCAGTTTTTCCAGCATGTCACGCTCCAACAATGGACGGCCGTTCCAAACGCGGCGGATTTTTTCCGGCCAGCGTCCGGGGTCGGCTCCGGGACGGTCGGCGATGAGGTTCGCATGTCCGAAGTCGTAGCAGACCCCCAAATACGGGGAACCGAAGTATTCCGTTATCGCCAGCAGTTCCGCGCTTCCGTCGGAGGGGAAGAAGATGTTTTCGAGCGCAATGGTCACTCCCGAACGCTCCGCCTGCGGCAGCAGTTTTTCCAACGCCGAGATCGCGCGCCGGCGCAGCTCCGGCACACCGGCGTCGACATCGTAGAACTCCTCGCGGCAGCTCAGGTGGTTGACCAGCACCGTCACGCCGAGGTCGCCGCAGAGCCGGATCATGTCGAGCCGGTCGCGGATGACCGCGTCCTTTTCCGGCGACTCCTTCATATTCAGCCCCGCCTGTGCGAACGGGGCGTGGCTGCCGTCAAGGACGAGGTGCAGACGTTCGAGTTCGCGCGTCAGCATCCGCCGGAACTCCGCGCTGCGGAACGCGCGGTACAGGAGATTGGTGCCGAGGACCATCCGCTTCGCTCCGGCGGCGGCGAAGCGCTCCAGCCACGCGGGGATATCGGCGTCGGCGACCTTCTGCCAGTCGGCGTAGTAGGATGTATCGATGTCGGAGGCGCTGTGCATGGTTCAAACCTCGTTTCGGCTCTGTATTTCGTGGTAGCGGGCGTAGATGCCGCCGCGTCTAAGCAGTTCCTCGTGGCTGCCGCGTTCGGCGATGGCACCCTCGTGGATCACGATGATCTCGTCCGCGTTGTGGATGGTGGAAAGGCGGTGGGCGATGACCAAGGTGGTGCGGTCGCGGGCGAGTTCGTCCAACGCGGACTGGATCTTGCTCTCGCTTTCGTTGTCGAGGGAGCTCGTCGCTTCGTCGAGCAGGATGATCGGCGGATTTTTGAGGAACACCCGCGCGATGGCGATGCGCTGTTTCTGACCGCCCGACAGCCGGGTGCCGCGTTCGCCGACCAAAGTGTCGTAGCCGTCGGGCAGCGACATGATGAAGTCGTGGATGTTCGCCTTTTTGGCGGCTTCGATCATCTGCTCCTCGGTGGCGCCGGGACAGCCGTACATGATGTTGTCGCGGATGTTCGAACCGAAGAGGTAGACCTCCTGCTGGACGATGCCGATGTGCCGCCGCAGATCCTGAAGCCGGAGGTCGCGGACGTCGATGCCGTCGATGGTCACGCTGCCGGCACTCACGTCGTAGAAGCGAGGCAGCAGCGAACAGATGGTGCTTTTGCCGCCGCCCGACTCCCCCGCGAGCGCGACCGTGCGCCCGGCGGGGATCCGGAAACTCACATGGTGCAGAACCGGCTGCTGTTCGAGGTACTGGAACGACACGTCCTTGAACTCTACTTCGCCGCGGATGTCGGCGGGCAGATCCCGCGCGTCGGGGGCGTCGGTTATATCCGGCGCGGTGGCGAGCACTTCGCAGAAGCGGGTGAAGCCGCTCCAGCCGCGCTGGAACTGCTCGTTGAAGTTCATCAGCGCGCCGATCTGCGCGGAAAAGATGATCACGTAAAGCGCGAAGATCGCCAGCACGTGCGGCTCGATCATCCCCCGGGCGACGAGGTATCCGCCGCAGACGAGGATGATGATGTTGAGCGCCGCGCGCAGCAGTATCATGCCGCCGTGGAACTTGCCCATGATCAGGTAACTCGAGCGCTTGGAACTCATGAACGCCTGATTGCAGTCGGCGAATTTGCGTTCTTCGACCTCCTCGTTGGCGAAGGACTTGACCACCCGGATACCGGCGAGCGAATCCTGTATCCGCGCGTTGACCTTGGCGATCTTTTCGCGGTTGTCGCGGAAGGTACTGCGCATCTTGATGTTCATCCGCGCGCAGTGGAACGACATCACCAGCGTGACCGCGAAGAGCACCAGCGTCAGCGTCACGTTGATCGTGAGAAGTATCACGAACGAGCCGATGAGGATGCCTCCGGCGTTGAGCAATTGTTCCGGACCGTGATGCGCGAGTTCGGTGACGTCGAAGAGATCGGTGGTCAGCTTCGACAGCATCTCCCCCGTGTTGTTCGCGTCGTAGTACGAAAAACTGAGTTTCTGAAAGTGGTGGAAGAGGTCGCGGCGCATGTCGCGCTCCATCCGCGCCCCCATGATGTGCCCCCACGAGACCACGAAATAGAAGCAGGCGCAGCGCACCGCGTAAAGCACCGTCAGCCCCGCCGCCACCCACGGCAGCCAGTGCAGAATGACCGCGGGTTCCTGAAAAAACAGTTTTTTGGTCAGCAGATTAAGTATCTGCGGAAATGCCAGCGCGACGGTGCAGACCACCGCCATGCACACGAGATCGGTGGCGAACAGCCACTTGTAAGGACGGTAATAGGATAGGAAACGCCGGAGTTTGTTCATATCGCGGTCGCCCCTCCGGCTGGGAAGCCGCGTTGCCGCACCGCTTCGTACAGCAATATGGTGGTCGCCGCGGCGACGTTCAGCGAATCGATCTTGCCGAGCATCGGGATTACGACCTGCATGTCGGCGCGGGTCATCCAGAAGTCGGTAAGTCCGGTCTGTTCCGCGCCGACGACGATCGCCACCCCGCGCGTCATATCGGTATCGGTGTAACGCTTGTCGGTATGCGGAGTGGCGGCGAGGATGCCGATGTCGCGGCGGTGCAGCCACTCGTAGACCTCCTCGTTGCTCCCCTCGGCGAGCGGCATCGAGAAGAGCGCCCCGGTGCTCGCGCGGATCACGTTCGGATTGTAGATGTCGGTACCGCGCTCGCAGACGATCACGCCGGTCGCCCCCACGGCGTCGGCGCTGCGGAGCATCGACCCCAGATTGCCCGGTTTTTCGATCGTCTCGGCGACGAGGTACAAACCGTCGGCGCGATACGGCAGATCGGCGAGGGTGTGACGGCGCATTTTGGCGATGGCGAGCAACCCCTCCGGACGGTCGCGGTAGGCGACCTTTTCCAACAGATGCGGAGCGAGGCGGCGCACCGGAACGCCCTCCGCGGCGAGTTTTTCCAGAAACGGCATCTCGTTGACGCCGAGGAAAAACTCCGGCGAAAAGAAACACTCCGTAAGCGTCATGCCGTACTCCCGGGCGCGGGTGAGTTCGCGGTAGCCCTCCAGCAGCGTCACGCCCTCGCGGTCGCGGTGGCGGCGGTCGCGCAGCCGGACCAGATGCTTGACCGCTTCGTTCTGAGCGCTGGTGATCTGCAGAAATTCCATGATCGAAAAAGGTCGTCTCCACTGCCCCGCCGCCGTTGCGGAGCGGGGCGTGCTGTCTCAATTGTGACAATACGGCACAGTATTAAAATATACCGCAGTGGGCGCGCACTTTCAAACGCCGTCTGGCACGATATTTGCTTAAAATAGGGCGGGAACTCGAAAAATAACCAATCGCCCGGTGCCGAGGCGCCGGGGAAAGGAGATGCGAAATGAATCTCGAAAAACTCACCAACAAGAGCCGTGAAGCGCTGGTCAACGCCCAGCAGCTCGCACTCGAAAACAACAACAGCGAACTCCGGGCGCTGCATCTGCTCGGATCGCTCGTCCGTCAGGAGGGCGGGCTGGCGTCGTCGATCCTCGAAAAACTCGGCGTGAACCGGCAGCTCTTCTCCGATCAGGTCGATGCCGCGCTGGCGCGTCTGCCCAAGGTCTCGGGCGGCGGACAGATCTACCAGTCGCAGGAGTTCAGCCGCGTGCTGAACGACGCCGGGACCATCGCCGACGAAATGCACGACGAATACATCAGCGTCGAACACCTGTTCCTCGCGCTCTTCAAGGCG
>CACZPY010000072.1 GCA_902783135.1 uncultured bacterium | reverse complement strand
CTCGGCATCAACGGCGTCGAAGTCGCCCCCGCCTACTCGGAACTCAACGACCCGATCCTCCAGCGCAAGCGTTTCATGGATCAGTTCGAGCGCACGAAGCAGGAGGGAGATCAGGTCTCCGACAAAGTGGACGAGGACTTCCTCACCGCGTTGGAGTACGGCATGCCTCCCGCGGGCGGCATGGGCGTCGGCATCGACCGTCTGGTGATGATCCTCACCGGAGCCGAATCGATCCGCGACGTCATCCTCTTTCCGCAGATGCGCCGCAACAGCTGATGGGCCTTCGAAAAAACGCAAGACGCCGCGCTCCGAACGGAACGCGGCGTTTTTTGTCGCGATAAGTTTTACAGCGCTTCGAGCGCGTCCAACACCGTCCGTTTTGCCGCCGGGGAGAGATCAAGGGCGGCAATCGCGGAGATCGCCCTGCTTTTGAAGTCCGCGACTGCATTTTCGGCGGCAGAAGGATAGTCGCCGCCGTTCCGGTCGGTGAGAAAAAGCACTCCGCCATTGTCGACTCGGTCAAATCCGAAAGCGTCTCCTCCGCATTCGGAATGGTCCCGCATTTTCGACTGCTTCTCCGTCTTCATAACGCCATGCCTCCGACATAAAAAAGCGCACCCCCGTTTTGCGCTCACAGGAGGCACGCCAATGCCCGCAGTCCCACGCAAAGACAAGGGCACGCCAAACAGCGTACCTTTGTCAAGCGGATGGGACCTTGGTGATTTTGGCGTTTCCCTGTGAGCCTATCGCCTGAAGATACGATCTTCAAATATTCGGTTTTAAGATGCGACTATACCTTTGAGTATAAAACAATGCCCGTGTTCGAAGTGGATTTTTGCTAAAATATATCTCACCAACGCAGGATTTACAAGCCGGGCGGGGTGTCGGATAATCACTCCCAACGGACCATCCCGATGTCGTCGGCGTCGCAGAGGATCATCGCCAGACGATCCACGCCCACCGCGCAGCCGCTCGCTTCCGGGATGCCGCGTTCCAAGGCGGCGTAAAAGTCCGTCGGCTCCGGGTACGGTTTCATCCCCTGCTCCGCGCGGAATTTGTACGCCGCCGCGAAGCGCCGTTTCTGCTCCGCCGCGTCGACGAGTTCGCCGAAGGCGTTGCCGAGTTCGACGCCGGAGATATACACCTCCCACCGCTCCGCCACCCGCGGATCGGCGGCGCTCAGGCGCGACAGCGACGCCCGGTTCGCCGGGTAGTCGATCAGAAACGTGATGCCGTCCTTTCCCAGTTCCGGCTCGACCTTCGTCACCATGAGTTCGTCGAAATCCCCGCACGCGTCGGCGGCGAAGGCGGAAACGCCAGCATATCTGCGGTACGCTTCGTCGACGGTGACGTACTCGACGACCCCGAGGTCGAATTCCCGCCCCCGAAAAGTGACGCGCTCCGTGCCGCACACCGCGCGCGCCGCCGCCGCGAACAACTCCGCCGTGAACGCGGCGAGTTGACGGTAATCCCAGTGCGCGGCGTAATATTCGAGGATCGTGAACTCCTCGCGGTGCTTGCGACCGTGTTCGCCCGAACGGAACGCCCGACCGATCTCGAAGAAGCGTTCTCCCCCAGCCGCCAGCAATCGCTTGAGCGCGAGTTCCGGACTGGTGCGCAGAAATCCCCCGTCGGCGGAGACGGCTTCGATGTACTCCTCCGGCGCGGGCGCGGGGATGCGCACATCGGTTTCCGCCTCGAAGAAATCCCGCGAATAGAATAATTCGCGCAGCGCCCGCAGCATCGCGGAGCGTTTTTTCAGATCGTCAATGATCATCTTCGTCACCCCGGTACAAAAAACGGACGGCGAAAACTGATCCCGCCGTCCGTGACGTTTCAACGATTCGAACTTACGCCTTGTTGACCCGCTCCGCGTACTTGCCGGTACGGGTGTCGATCTTCACGATGTCGCCCTGATTGATGAACAGCGGCACCTGGATCTCGAAGCCGTTGTCGATCTTCGCGGGCTTGGTGACGTTGGTCGCGGTGTCGCCGCGCACGCCCGGCTCGGTCTCGACGATCTCCTTCTCGATGAAGGTCGGCAGCGTGATCTCGATCGGCTCGCCCTTGTAGAGCACGAAGTTGCAGAGGCTTTCCTCCAGCAGGAAGTACGCCTGATCGCCCAGCGTCTCCGCGCTGACCTGCATTTCCTCGTAGGTGTTGGGATCGCTGAAGACGTAGTGGTGCCCGTCGAAGTACGAGTAATACATCTCGCGCTCTTCGATATCCGGCGTGTCGATCTTGTCGGTCGGGCGGTAGGTCTTCTCCATGCCGATCCCGGTGATCATGTTCTTCATCCGGCAGCGGTAGAGCGCAGTGCCCTTGCCCGGTTTGCAGAACTCGAACTCGGTGATGATCCACGGCGCGCCGTCGATCTCGATCTTCAATCCCTTCTTCAGGTCGGAAGCACTGTACATGATACTAAATCCTGTATTGGTTGATGTTGGCACAACATGATTCGATAATATACACTTGTTTCCGGAATTTTTCAACCCGGCGGCGGCAGGGCGCCGCTTTACCCGATAATAATCGCCAATTCCGGCGCGCCGGACGTTGCTTTTCCGCAAAAGCAGATGTATTTTATCTGCAATAACTGTTTCAACATGCTTTTATATCCTAACGAACGGGAAGGAAACATATCTATGAAGTGTGTGGTCTTGGCTTATCACAGCATGGGCTGTGCCGCGATCGACGAACTCATCAACGCCGGTTACGAGATCCAGGCGGTCTTCACCCACCGCGACAAACCGGGCGAAAACATCTGGTTCGACTCGGTCGCCGAATTTTCCGGCAGCCGCGGCATCCCGGTCTACGCTCCCGACAGCATCAACCACCCGGTGTGGGTCAACCGCATCAAGGCGCTGGCGCCCGACCTGATCTTCAGCGCCTACT
>CACZPY010000071.1 GCA_902783135.1 uncultured bacterium | reverse complement strand
GCGGTCAAGCGTCTCCTGCCGCCGTATCTGAGCGGGGCGCCGGTCATGCGCGCCCTCGGCGTGCGCGATGACAAGAAACCGCCGGTCGAGGTCGCCGCCCGTCTGAACCGCCTCATGAATATCAAGGTCGGCACGATCATCTTTCTGCCGAGCACCCGCCGCTGGGCGCTCGCCGGCACGATCGACGCCATCAGCGGTACGCTGCCGGTCTCGGCGTTCGCCGGTTCCGGTTCGGCGTCACGGATACCGCTGGAAGTGATCCTGCCCGAGGCGATATTGATCAACCCCGGCACCGAGGTCTCGCATCTTATCGAGCCCTTGGCCCACCCGATGCCCTCGGCGATGTTCCGCAGTGCGCTCGAGCGCCGGGCGGTCTTCCCGATCAGCGCCGAAGAGGCCAAGCTGATGGCTCAGTGCGGCTGTGCCCGCACGCTCTCGCCCGCCGCGTTCGAGGAGTGGTGGAACGGCGAGGGCGCCACCGCCGCGGCCCGGGTCTCCGGCGGCGGACGGCGTTCCTGCGACGGCCGTAGCGTCAAGGAGATGGCGTTGCTGCTGGAAGCCGAGGAAAAGCAGAATGCGGGCAAGTTCGGCGAAGATGAAGCCGCCGCGTTCGCCTCCTTCTTCCAGCGCATGAAAGCCGATGCCGCGAAGCGCGACGAAAAACAGCTCGCCGAGGTCGTCGGTTCGGTGTGCGCCCGTCTGCCCGAGGTGAGCTCGGGACAGGTCTTTTCCTCGCTGATCGGCAAGGCTCCGTTCTGGCCCGCCAATCCTTCGGCGGCGGCGCTGCCGTCGCTCACGGTGTGGGGCAACCTTTCCGCCAAGGTGCTCAAAAACCTCGCCGACGCGAGTTTTCTGGTGCTGGAGCCGAAGGTGCTGAACGCGCTCGTCATGAAACTGCCGCTCAAGGCGCTGAACACTTTCATCCCGCAGATGCCTGCCGGAGCATTGCTCGAAACGGTCTGCAGTTACCGCAACTGCGGCGCCGACATCATGATGTGGGTGTGGAAAAATCGCAAGAAACTGAACGATCCCGAGTTGATCGACCTCGTGAATATCGAGAACGTCACGCGCACGCTGGCGGCGGAAGAACCTCCCAAGGAGTGGGGCTCCGCCCGGCGCGAACTGCGCCTTCTGCTGCTGGATGACGAGGCGTTCCAGACCCGGATGCTCGAAGCGGCGGCGGGGAACGTCGAGATGGTCTGCACGATCCTGCAGGGCGCGTTGTTCCTGAGTTCCGGCGAACGTCAGAGTCTGATCGTCAAACTGGCGCGCTTGTCGCCTTCGCTGCGCACCCGTCTCGAGAGCGGCGCGGGAAGCCGGATCCTCAATTCCGACAAGAAGAAGACCGGAGACGTTCCGGAGGTCCCGGTCGACGATGGCTTCTACACCAGCGTCAAATCGCAGAAGGCACTCGCCGCCGAGTTGGAGGATATCATCAACGTGCAGATCCCCGAAAACCGCGAGGCGCTGAAGACGGCGCGTGCCCACGGCGACTTCCGCGAGAACTCGGAGTTCGACGCCGCGAAGGAGCGCCGCAATCATTTGAGCCGTCGCCGCAACGAACTGGAACGCGATCTGGCGCAGATCCACCCCGTGCTGATGCGGCAGGTCAAGGTCACGGACGAGGCGGTCATCGGCTGCGAGATCGAACTCGAATACGAGGACGGCGCGTCGGAGGTGTATCAGCTGCTCGGCGCGTGGGACGGCGATCCCGAACGCAAGTTCCTGTCGTACCGGGCGCGGTTGGGGGCGGCGGTGCTGCACCGCCGGGTCGGCGAGGAGTTTGCCGCTCCGGGCGGACGCAAGTGCAAATTAGTCGCGGTCCGGGAACTCTCGGACGCGCTCAAGTCGGAACTTGACGCTTGAAACTGCCGTATCATTGCGAACGGTCGAATTATGTTCGCCGCTTTCACGAGCGGACGAAATATTGGCGTCGTACCGTCATTGACGAAGTTTTGCCCTCTCCGAGGCGGGAAGGTATGACGTTGCGCCGTTTCACGGTGCCGTCTCCGACGGCGGAGTTGAAAGGGCGGCGCATCGCGTTCCTCTCCGATCTGCATTATCACTCCGCCGAGCGGCTGGAACGGCGCATCTCCGCTCTGGCGGAAATGCTGTCGTCATATCATCCCGATCTGCTGCTGACCGGCGGCGACATCACCGGCGACGCCTGCGATCTGCCCGGCATGGTGACGGCGCTGCGGCGGCTCTCCGGGTGCGCTCAGGCGGCGTTGGCGATCCCCGGCAACTGGGAGCGGGGCAAGCACTGGCTGCCCGTCGAATTCTGGCGCAACATCTACGAGCGCGGCGGTTTTGAACTGCTTTGCAACGAATATCGGACGGTGGGGGGATTCGGCATCTACGGCGAAGACGACCTGATCCACGGCGTTCCGGAACCGCCTTCCGCACTGCCCGACGACGGGAAACTGCGTATCCTTCTGACTCACCGCCCGGATTCGGTGATCGCCGATGACGATGACGGTCGGTTGGACTCCTTCTTCATGGCGCTGTGCGGTCATACCCACGGCGGACAATGGCGTCTGCCGCTGGCGGGTGCGCTCTATGTGCCGAGCCTCTATCGCCGCCGCTTCGACCGCGGCTGGTTCCGGCGCGACGGTTCCGGAACGCTGATGTTCGTCAGCGTCGGCGCCGGAGAACTTTCGCTGCATGGACGGTTCAACTGCCCGCGGGAAGCGGCGGTCATCGAATTTGCCTGATCCCGCTTCGGCTCCGGCGGTTGAAATGCATTCCCTTAAATGATATATTATAACGGTTGTTTCGACCGGACAATATCAAAAGGAGAATCGTTATGCGTAAAGTGCTTATTCCCACTAAACTGGACAAAGTCGCCGCCAATTTGCTCACCGAGCGCGGGTACGAGGTCGTCTTCGATGCGCAGACTCCGATGGCGGAGCTGATCAAACAGCATCCCGACACCGAGGTGCTGATCGTCCGCAGCGAGAACGTCACTCCCGAAGTCATCGACGCGCTGCCCAAACTGAAACTCGTGGTGCGCGCCGGAGCCGGGTTCAATACCATCGACATTAAATATGCCCGCAAGCGCGACGTCGACGTCATGAACACTCCGGGCGCGAACTCCAACGGCGTCGCCGAAGAGGTGGTGGCGCTGATGCTCGCCGCCAGCCGCCATGTGCTCGCCGCCGACGCTTCGACCCGCGCCGGAAATTGGGAAAAGAGCAAGTTCCTCGGTCACGAGATCACCGGCAAGACGGTCGGCATTCTCGGCTTGGGACACATCGGTCAGCTGTTGGTCAAACGGTTGAGCGGGTTCGACGTCAAGGTGCTGGGGTACGATCCGGTGCTGTCGCCCGCGCTTGCGGAAAAACTCAACGTCAAACTGGCGTCGGTGGAGGAGATCTTCGCCGAGGCGGATTTCATCTCGCTGCATATCCCCGAAAACAACGAAACGCGCGGCATGATCAACCGCCGCCTCTTCGAGTTGATGAAGCCGGGGGCGATGCTGCTCAACTGCGCCCGCGCCGGGATCCTGAACGAGGACGATCTGCGCGCCGTCAAGGCGGAAAAGAAGATCATCTTCTGCAACGACGTTTATCCGAAGGATGCCGCGGGTCCCAAGAGCATCGCCGACCTCTGCGACATCATGATGCCGCACCTCGGCGCCAACACCTTCGAGGCCAATTTCGTCGCCGCCCGCCGCTCGGCGGAGCAGACGATCGAATACTTCGAGCAGGGCGTGACCAGCTGCGTCGTCAACAAGGCGCTTCCGGACGGTCTGGACGCCAACTATCAGAAACTCGCGTTCGTGCTGACCAAGATCGCCGACGCCTATCTCGCCGGAAAGGGCAATCCCAACCGGATCGAAACGAGTTTCTACGGAAAGCTTTCCGGGTTCGCCAAGTGGATGACCCCCGCGATCGCGGCGGGCGTCGCGGCGGACTTCGCCGCCGACGTCGACGTCACTCTGCCGCCGAAGGATGCCGAGGCGTTCCTGAAGGAAAGCGGGGTCGAACTCGTGAACCGCGAAGTCGACAACGGCAAGGGCTACGGCGAATCCATGACCATCGACCTGCTGGTCGGCGACGCGCCGATCTTCCGCGTCAGCGTCCGCGGCACCATCGCCGAGGGTAAACTGATGATCAGCCGCGTGAACGATTTCGACTGTCTGTATCTGGAGCCGACCGGGCACCACCTCTTCGTCGAGTACAAGGACGCGCCGGGGGTGATCGGGCGCATCGCCGGCATTCTCGGAGAAAAGAACATCAATATCATCGACATCCGTGCTCCCCAGGACATCCGTTCCGGGCGTTCGCTTACGGTGGTCAAGACCAACGTCGCCGTTCCGGCGCTGCTGGTCGACAAGATCCGCGAAGCGGTCAACGCCGATCGCGCTTTCGAGTTCACTTATCTGCCGTAACACGCAACGGGGTGGTACTTGAACCGCTTTTTCGCAATCGACGTCCCCGGACATCTGCGCCGCGGTCAGGACACGGTCCAGCGTCCCGCCGCGCACCGCGCCAACGCGTTGGGCAAGTTGAATCTGCCCGCGATCATGGGGCGGCGCGACGCGGCGTACGATCAGGCGGCAGGCATGTTGACCGGCGACCTTTTCGCCGCCGGCGGCGAATTGCGCCGGCGCAGTTACCGGCGTATCGGGACCTTGCTTCGCTGCGCCGCGGATGACACCAACGCCATTTTGGCGCTGCTTTCCAGTCCAGACACGGCGGTGCGCGAGCGGAAACTGCTCGCTTTCTTCAACATGCTCGCCAAAACGGTCACGGCGCTGGAGTGGTTCATCGAACTCGAATCCACCGTGTTCAGCGACGGCGACGAACAGCTGCGCGATTTCAAGGCGGTGCAGACGGGAGCGGAACTGGCGCGCGGCGAACGCATGGTCGCCGAGACCGAGCAGGACATCGTCAATCAGCTGCGGAATTTCTTCGAGCGCACTCAGCCGCGGGTGATGCACTACCGCGGCTACGCCCGCAAGAGTTTCAGCCCGGACAATGCGGCGCGCTATGAGCGTTCGCTGAAGTTCCATTCCGAGGTCTACGGAGCGGCGGGCGGAGAAGAACGCTCCGGCGCTCCCGAAGGGGAAAATCAATAAACGAGCAATCATCATTCCAATTTTCGAGGATAGGCAAAATGAATTACCGGATCGAGATCTCTCCGTTGCCGCGTTGGCGCGATGCCCGCGGGGAAGGCGTCAAGCAGCAGGTCAAGGACTCGTTGGGGATCGTGCTGGACGGTGTGCGTACCCGTGACGTCTACACCGTTTCCGCCGACATCTCCGCGGATGAGGCGGCGAAATTGGCGGAGCTGCTCTACAATCCGGTATTGCAGTGCTGGAGCGCGGGCGGACGCCGTTCCGCCAATTACGCCGCCCCGCAAGTCCCCGCCTTCGTGCTGGTGGTGGGCTTCCGTCCCGGCGTGACCGACAACGTGGGACGCACGTTCCGCGCCGCCGCGGCGGACATCCTCGGTCGTCCGCTCGGCGAGGATGAATTCGTGGCGAGTTCCATCGAGTATCTGCTTTACTCCTCCAAACTGACGCGGGACGAGGCGCTGAACATCGGCCGCAAGCTGCTCGCCAACGAACTGATCCAGACCGTGCTGGTGCTGGATTCCGCCGAGGCGGAGCGCGGCATCCCGTTGAATCTGCCGCGCGTCACCGGCACGGCGGAGCCCCGGGTCGAACGGCGCAACCTCGAAGTATCCGACGCCGATCTGGAACGCATCAGCCGCGAGGGCACGCTGGCGCTGTCGCTGGCGGAGATGAAGTCGATCCAGAACTACTTCCGCCACGCCAAGGGCAGGGACAAGGTCGGCTTGGGAGCCGAACCCACCGACGTCGAGCTCGAAGTCCTCGCCCAGACGTGGAGCGAACACTGCAAGCACAAGATATTCAGCGCCAAGATCGACTATACCGATGCGGAAAAAGGCGAAAAGCGCGAGATCGTTTCGTGCTACAAGACCTTCATCCAGAAGAGCACCAAGGAGATCGCACAGCAGGTCGACTGGCTGATCTCGGTATTCAAGGACAACGCCGGGGTGGTCGACTTCAACGACAAGTATTACGTCGCCTACAAGGTCGAGACCCACAACAGCCCCTCCGCGCTCGATCCCTACGGCGGCGCGATGACCGGCATCGTCGGCGTC
>CACZPY010000070.1 GCA_902783135.1 uncultured bacterium | reverse complement strand
CGCGGTTCCAACTGGATCAACGCTCAGGCGTTCGGCGTGCCCGGTTACGACCGAGGGGCGTTATACTGGCTGCGTCACTACGTCGATCTGAAAGTCATCCCGGTCGGACGCTTCGAATTTCGCCACGGCAAGGCGGAGATCTACGGCGTCGAAGTTTACCGGAGACGAAAAGACAGCGTGCTGATGACGCTTTTCGGACCGGCACCCTGCGGTTTTCGCCAAGACGGCAGCGCCTGTCCCATCGACGATCCGGAAGCAGTGACGACCGGCGGATCGATCAAGACCGAAAACTGCGTGATCGGTCATGCCCTCGCCCCGGATACCGGGCGCAATATGGGGGTCGTGAAATTGTCGATGTCCGAGTGGGAGCCCGTGATCACCGCGTCGACCCCGGTGTTGGAGTGGCATATTCCCGGCGGCGGCGGCATGACTCCGGAAATAACCCGCGCCTCGCTCGGGGAAGGGTTCGAGTTCTTCGACCGCTACTTTCCCGATCTCCCCTCCCCCGTGGCGGTGATGTGCTCGTCATGGGCGTTTTGGCACCGCTACGAGGAACTGCGTCCGCAGGCGAATCCGGCATTGGTGATGCGCGAATGCTGCGAATTCAACCGTCCGTTGCGCAATTACAGCGGTTTCAACTTCATCTTCGGCGCCAAGAGTCCGGACGATCTGCCCGGACCGCCCCGCCGCGACACCTCGATCCGCCGTACCATGCTGGATATTCTCGACAGTTGCGGATATTTGAGCAGCGGCGGAGTCTACATCCTGCGGGAAGACCTCGACAAGTGGGGGACCGCTCCTTACCGCACATTCCGGCGCTGCCGCGATTGGCGGCGTTATCTGGTCAAGGAAGCATAAGCGCGGAAACGAAACGCCTTTCGAATCCCGGCAGTTCGGCGAGCGGGATCTCGCGCGGCAGACGGCTCAAACGCAAAAGTTCCCCGTAGAGTTCCGGCCGGGACGCCAACGCGGCGGCGCCCGAAAGACTGGCATTGCCGATCTTCAGCATCTTACGCTGTTGCGGCAACATGCCGATGGCGACGGCATTATCCGGCGACAATCCGGCGGCGAACCCTCCGGCGAGCACCAATTTATCCGCCCTGACGCCGCAGTATCCCTCAAGTGCCGATATACCGGAGGCGATCGCCGCCTTCGCCTTGAGCAGTTGTTCCACGTCATTCTCGCCGATCCCGACGCCGGGAGCGATCTCCCGATACGTTTCCGCCGGCGACACGAAGCGGCCGAATTCGTTCAGCCGTCCCGCCGCCCGTTCGACCGCCAGATAATCCACATATGCGGAACCGCAGATGCCGCGTGCCGCGATATTGCCGACGACCCGGCAGCCGTCATCGGCATAATGTTCGATCGCGCCCGGAGCGGCGCGCATGCCGCAGCGCAGACCGACGCCCTCGAACGCCGGTCCCGCCGCCGCCGAGGTGCCGACGAATCCGTTGCCGGTGTTGAATACGATCTCGCAGTTGGTGCCGAGATCGACCAGCATTTCGCCGGGACGCAGCCGGGAGGCGTACAAGCCGGAAGTGATATCCCCGCCGAGATAGCCGGAAATGCACGGAAGCGTCAACAACTCGAACGGAGGCAGCAAATCCCGGCGCGGCGGAAATTCGCGTTGCGGAGGCGCGAACGGATATACTCCGATCATCGCGGGATCCACGCCGTGCAGCAGGCAGCACATCACGGTGTTGCCGGAAACGGCGATCCTGTCGACACCGGTCGGATCGAGTTCATCCAAAAGTTTCCGCAGCGAATCCAAAATGGCGCTTTGCAGTTCGGTCAGTCCTCCCGGAGCCGCGACATGAGCGATGCGGCTCAGCACATTGTCGCCATAACGGAGCTGGGGGTTGAACGCCCCGGAGGAGGCGATGATCGCTCCGTCGCGTATCTTGATCGCCGCCAGCGTGGTGGTCCCCACGTCGACGGCGACTACCGTATCCGGCGTGGCGGGGAGCCCGAAAATATCCATATCGGATATGTTTTCGGCATACGAATTATCCCGTTCCGGGATCTCCACCACTCCCCTGCCCCCGACCAGACGGGTGCGGCACGCGGGAACGACCTCCGGCGGAAACGCGGGAGTTTCTCCGCAACGCCATTCCCCGGATATGAGTTTTACCCGGCATCCGCCGCAACGTCCCGTGCCGCCGCAGCGCATATCGAGTTCAATGCCTTTCGCCCGCAGGAAATCGGCGAGATTATCCGGAGATGAAACGGCGATCTTCATAAGTGTTCAGTAAAATCGGGCCGGGGATCGGCATCCCGGCCCGTTCTTCCGTAACTCTATTTATATGCTTACAGCCCCATCAGGCGGCAGAGCTTTTCGTGCTCATCGCCCCACGGCACCGGCCACAGCTCGGCGAGCTTGGCGCGGGCAGCCTCCGGAGTGCCGGCGATCTCCAACGCCGTCAGCCGAGCGCCTTTGGCGAAGATCTCCGGGGTGATGCCCTGACTCAACGCCAGCCGCATGGTGCCGACCGAGCGGTCGTCCCAACCGATCTTGCGTTCGGGATCGCGGGTGATCCGGCTGACCTGATCCTTGAGGAACGGATTGACCATCCGCACCAGAAGTCCGTCGACATAGGCGGTGAAGCCGTCAACGGTGAAGAGCGGGTCGTTGAGCTGACCGTATTTTTTGATCAGCGCGGCGCCGGATTCATTGAGGAACGCCTGGCGCGCCATGCTGATCAGATCCTGATGCGCGGAAAGATCGCTCATGAACTCGCAGCCGCGCTGTTTGCCCAACATTCCGAGCAGGAAATGCGTGGCGTTGTGCCCGTAAAGTTTGGCATCCTCGAAGGGGAACAGGTCGTCCTTCACGAAGAGCGACTGCACCTTGCGGTTTTCGATGCCGGGACACTTGGAAATGTAAATGGTCTTGAACTCCTCGACCAGATGTCCGACCTCGGCTCCGGGAGCGAGCGGCGTGCGCTCGGCGGCGGGGATGACTCCGCTCATCTTGCCGATCACCGTGTTCAGACAGTAGGTGTTGGGGAAGCCGTCGCCGAGTTCCGCCTGCAGCGCTTCGGCAGCGTGGTTGTTGTTTTCGGCGGTATAGATGAAGCGGGTGCGCTGCGGTTCGCGGGCGAAACCGACCTTGAGCCATTCGGCGGAGGCGCCGAAGAACTTGATGCTCGGCAGCGCGGTCGCCAGCTCCGACGCTTCGGCGGCGGCGGCGATCAGTTTTTCCCGTTCTTCGGGGATCATCGGGTTGTAAGCCTCGACCCGCTCGTAAGTCTCGGTGTAGACATGATCCGCCGCGGCGATGTTGATGGTCACGCTGTGCGAGGAGTTGACCGCGTTTTTGAGTTTGTCATTGACCTCGGCGATGACGATGCGGTCAAAACCGCCCTTGGCGGCTCCGGCGAGGAAGATCCCGGTTTGGATAGGTCCCAGACCGATCCCGACGAAAGTACTCATTTTTTCTCCATCCTTTCCCATATTTCAAATGGTTTGGTTGATATTGCCACTATCATTCCGAAGCGACGAAACGTCAGCGCCCCATCGCCTTGCGGGCGACGTTTTCCAGTTCGATCTGGAAAGCTTCGACGTCTTCCCGGGTCGGCTTTTCGCCCTTGAGGTTTTCCAGCCCCAGACGACCCATGTTGTCGATGTACCACTCCGCCGTCGATCCGGAGGCGAATTTGACCGTTCCCGACAGCATCATGCCGGGTCGGGCGAGTTTGCTCAATTCGACCACGGTCTTGCCGGCGGCACCGGCGGGGGCGGCGGCTTCATCTTTCGCCGCTTCGGGGATGTCTTCGCCGGCTTCGGCGTTGTCGGCGGACTTTTCCGCCTCCTCCTTGGCTTTCTTGGCGGCTTCCGCCTGGGCGCGCGGGTCGAGCGCCTTCCAATCCACGCTCTCCAATTCCGAGGCGAGGATGCGGATCTCCATGTAGGTCATGCGCAGAGAGAACTTTTCGTTGACCAGTTTCTGTATCTCCGACAGCGACTTGCCGTTCTGCAGTTCTTCCGCCATGAAGCGTTTGATCGACATCTCAACTTCTTTTTCCATATCCTTTCCTCCCGTTCCGGCGGGCTCTCGCGGAAGTTTTTTCGCGGCGCGCCGGTATGAATTCCTTTCGTCTTATGCTTTCCACTTTTT
>CACZPY010000069.1 GCA_902783135.1 uncultured bacterium | reverse complement strand
TCGTCGCGCAGACTGCGCATCCCGTTGCGGCGGGCGGCTTCGCGGATCACGCCGCTCGATTCGTTGGCGAAGATCAGCTTGGCGATGTCCTCGGTGATGGTGAAGATCTCGTAGATGCCGATACGTCCCTTGTAGCCGGTGTAGCCGCAGGTCCGGCATCCCTTACCCTTGAAGAACTGGTGCGAGGCGAGGTACTCCGGCGACAGCCCGAGCATCTTGATCTCGGAGGGGGTCGGCGTATGCACCGCGCGGCAGTTGGGGCAGACGCGCCGCAGCAGCCGCTGCGCCATCACCGCCCGCAGCGAGGTCGCCACGAGGAACGGTTTGACGCCCATATCCACGAGACGGGTCACCGCGCCGGGGGCGTCGTTGGTGTGCAGCGTGCTGAAGACCAGGTGACCGGTGAGCGACGCGTTGATGGCGATCTCGGCGGTTTCCAGGTCGCGGATCTCACCGACCATGATGATGTTGGGCGCCTGACGGAGCATGCTTCGCAGCGCGGCGGCGAAGGTCATGTCGACGTGGCGGTCGACCTGCACCTGATTGATGCCGGGCAGCTGATACTCGATCGGGTCTTCGACCGTGATGAGCTTGCGCGCGGGGGTGTTGATGGTGTTCAGGAACGCGTACAGACTGGTCGTCTTGCCGGAACCGGTCGGCCCGGTGACGAGGAAGATGCCGTCGGGGTAGCTGATGATCTTGGTCACGAGTTCGAGGTCGTCGGCGTAGAAGCCGAGTTTCGGGATATCCAGCTGGATGCTCGCCTTGTCCAGGATACGCATGACGATGCTCTCGCCGAAGATCGTCGGGATCGCCGACACACGCAGGTCGATGTCGTGGGTGCCCACCGACATCTGGATGCGTCCGTCCTGCGGGATGCGCTTTTCGGTGATGTCCATGCCCGACATGATCTTGATGCGGCTGGTGAAGTTCGCCTGCAGGTACTTGGGCGGCGCCTCGACCTCGCGCAGCGCGCCGTCGACGCGGTAGCGGATGCGGTAGCGCTTTTCCATCGGTTCGAGGTGGATATCCGACGCCTTCATCTTGTAGGCGTCGATGATGAGCTTGGTCACGAGGCGGATGATCGGCGCGCTCTCGTCGTCGCCGAGCGCGGCGCGGTCCTCCTCGGAGATGTCGAGCACCACTTCGGCGTTGTCCAGATCCTCGGCTTTGCGGGCGGCGGCCTCTTCTTCCTCGTCGTCCTCGGGGTAGTAGCGCGCGACCGCGGCGGCGATCTGTTTTTCCGGCGCGACCACCGCGTCGACGTCGCCGCCGATCAGATAGCGCAGCGTGTCGAGCTTTTCCATGTCGCTCGGATCGCTCATCGCGATCGTCAGCGCGTCGCCGTGGCGCATCACCGGCACCACGTTGTAGTGGCGGGCGATGTCGCCGCTCAATCCGTTGAGGACCTCGTCGGGGATGTTGTATCCCTCGAGGTCCATCATCTCCATCCCGTACTGCTGCGCGAGCATCGCGGTCAGTTCGGAACGGTCGATCACCTTCTGGCGGCAGAGGACGTCGATTATGTCTTCCTCGCCCTCCTGAAGCTCCTCGCCGCGGGCGGCGGCGATCTGCGCGGCGGTGACCATGCCGTACTCCTTGAGGAGCGTCAACACATATTCAGCATCTCTTGCCAATCTTCCTGACTCCCGAAGTGCACTTGTTGCCCCACTGCCGGGATCTTCCCCCGGCGCGGCTTTGCTGTGAACCCTATCATAACGAAAAGTAACGCCGGAAACGGCAAAAGTCAAGAGCTCCGGCGATAAATATGTCAAGTTGTACCGGGATTTTGCCCGATCACCCGCCGCGGAGCTCCCGACGGCGTCCGGCGCCCCCGGCGCTGAAGCGGGCGGGGAGGCTTATTTCCCGGTGCTGCCGAAGCCGCCGGCGCCGCGGCCGCTGGCGCCGAGTTCGGAAACTTCCACGAGTTCGATGTCGGGCAGCTTGGCGATCACCATCTGGGCGATGCGGTCGCCGCGCGAGATCCGGAAGGCGCGGCCGCCGCGGTTGCAGATGATCACTCCGACTTCGCCGCGGTATCCGGCGTCGACGGTGCCGGGGGCGTTGGGGAGAAACAGCTCGTGCCTGAGGGCGAGCCCGCTGCGCGAACGGATCTGCGCCTCGTATCCCGGCGGAAGTTCCAGAAACAGCCCGGTCGGGACGAGAACGGTCGCGCCGGGGGCGATGGAAAGTTCCGCCCGCGACCGCAGGTCGTAGGCGGCGTCGTCGGGGTGCGCCTTGGCGGGCGCGAGATCGCGGCAGTCGGGGAGCATTTTGAATTTGACGCAGACGCTCATGATGATCCTTTCCAGCAAAAAATAAACACATACACCGGTTCGACGGTAAAATTAGTGTATAGACGCGACTTTTTCAAGCGGCGGCGGCGGCGGCAACTGGCAAAATCCCGAAAGTGCTCTATATTTATCAGCGTGAAACAATCGTCATACGGGAACGGATCCGCCATGAACACGAAAAAACGTCTGCGCCGACTCTTCGTCGCCAAGTACATCGTCACGCCGGAGCGCAAGGTCGAAAACGGCGCGGTGCTCTGCGAAAACGACCGCATCCTCGCGGTGGGGGGATTGTCGGGGTTTTCGCTGGAGGAGGGCGTGGACATCCGCCGCTACCCGGACGCGTACATCACTCCGGGGTTCATCGATACGCACATCCACGGGGCGGGAGGCTTCGACTGCTCGTCGCCCGACGAGTCGGTACGCCCCATCGAGGCGATGAGCGCCCACCTCGGCGTTTGCGGAGTGACGGGCTTCATGGCGACGGTGGTGAGTTCTGCGCCGAAAACGATGATCGCCAACCTCGCCAAACTCGCCGAAGCGATGAAGCGGGAACTCCCCGGCGCGGACGCGATCGGGATCAACATCGAAGGTCCGTTCATCAATCCGGACAAACACGGGGCGCAACCGCTGGAAGTGCTGTCCAAGGTCGATCTCGGCTTCGCCCGGGAACTCGTCGCCGCGGGCGACGGACTGGTGCGGACGATGACCTTCGCTCCCGAACTCGACGGCGCGCAGCAGTTGGTCGAACTTCTGGTGGAACAGGGGGTCGCGCCCTCGCTCGGCCACAGCAACGCCGACGGCGAACAGACGCTGCGCGCCATCGACGCGGGAGCCTGCCGCTGCACCCACCTTTTCAACGGCATGGCGCCGCTGCATCAGCGGCAGATCGGAGTCGCGGCGGTGGCGCTGACCGATCCGCGGGTCACGGTGGAACTAATCATCGACGGGCGGCACGTCGATCCGCGGATGGTCGACCTCGCCTGCCGCTGCAAGCCGCCGCAGATGATCAACGGCATCAGCGACGGCACGATGGCGGCGGGAATGCCCGACGGCACCTACCGGATCGGTCCGGCGGAGATCCGGGTGGAGGACGGTTTTTCGCGCAACTTCGAGGGCGCGCTCGCGGGAACGACGACGATGCTCGACGCGGGCTGGCACAGCCTGATGAGCAGCGGACACCTGCTGGAAACGCAGGCGGCGCGCGCGGTGACGGCGAATCCGGCGGCGAGTTTCGGTTTCGGGGACCGCGGCGTGCTGCTGCCGGGACGGCGCGCCGATCTGGCGGTCTTCGAGTGCGGCACCAACCGGGTGCTGGCGACCGTGCGCCGGGGAGAGATCATACACTCGCAGGATTGACGGCGCGGCGCGCTACGGAGGGAAACAAAGTGCTTCTGCTCGACATCGGCAACACCCACACGCGCATCGGTCGCAGCGACGGCGCGGCGATCCGGATGCTGCGGACGCTGCCGACCGCCGACTTGACGGCGGAGGATCTGCCGGAGGAGGCGCGGATCGCGGCGGCGTCGGTCGACCCCCGCGCGGCGGAGCGTCTGCGCGCGCGGAACATCGTTTTCGTCACGGCGGAAAACTGCGGGGAACTGATCGATTTTTCGGCGGTCGACGCTTCGACGCTCGGCGCGGACCGGGTGGCGAACGCGATCGCGGCGGCGGAATTTTACGAACTGCCGGCGCTGGTGATCGACTGCGGCAGCGCGATCACCTGCGAACTCGTGGATGAAAAACGGCGGTTTCTCGGCGGGGCGATCGCGCCGGGTCGAGCGCTGCAGCGGCGGATCCTCCACGCGGGGACGGCGCAACTGCCCGAAGCGGAACTCGCGGCGGAGGTGCTTCGCCGCCCCGGACGCACGACACGGGAGGCGATCCGTCTCGGGGTGGACGCGGGGGCGCTCGGCATGGTGCGCGAACTGGCGGAGATCATGGGCGAGTCGGTATCCTTGAGGAGCATCATCCTCGCCGGAGGGGACGCGGGATTTTTCGCGCGGGAGTTCCCGAAATGGGAGGTCGCGCCGGAGGATTTCACCTTGCGCGGAGTGCTTTTGGCGGCGGAACGGATGTTTTTTTGAAAAAGCGGCTTGCAAAGTGCGCTCATGCGGGGTATATTAACTGAACACATGAGGGCGTATAGCTCAGTTGGTTAGAGCGCCACGTTGACATCGTGGAGGTCACAGATTCGAGTTCTGTTACGCCCACCATCTGATACTGTAACGGTATTTTGGACACTTTCGGTTGGAAATTCCAAAATGCCGTTTATGCTTTTAAACCCCCGAAATCCCGCTCCGCCTCGCTCGGAGTGCGCATTCCCAGCTTCTGATGCGGACGCAGATCGTCGAAGAGGTCGATGCAGTCGTAAATGTGGCGCAATGGAGGCAAAGAGTCGGAGAATCTATCAGAAGCAAACCATCATGAACTGGCATTTCCCGGTTTTCGGATCATGCCACAAGTAGTACATGATTTCCGTGACGCCATTGCGTTTCACCTCCGCCACATAGTAGTCGGATATCCTGCGCTCTTCGGCGTTCCACCATTTTATCGACGACGGGACACGAAAATCTTCACGCCATTCGGAGGGGACCGTCTTTTTCATCTTCCGCTTGTCGACGATCCGCGCGACCGCTTCGGGCGTCGCGGTGAACGCCATGCAGTAAAGCGGATCGATGCCGCTGAATTCGTCCGCGTAGGCGCGGATCCCCTTGATGCCGGAATCGGGAACGAGTCCGGTCATGTTCCGAAACGCTTTTTTGTTCCATCTGGTGTCGGGCGTGCGGGAATCGGTGCACCCCGCCGTGCAGAGCAGCAGCAAACCGAACAAAAAACTCAAGTGTTTTTTCATGGAGCGTCTCCTTTTCCGATTACAATATATCATGCTCAAAGAGGAAAAACAATCTCACCATTCATGGATCGCGTCATCCGTGCCCATTTCGTTCCAATATGCGCGAACCTTCAATTTATCCGTGTTGCCGAGCAGATCGTGATACGCCGTTCCGAGAATGGAGGTGACCATATTATAGGCGTCATCGAAATTCAATTTGCCGCCTGAATGAGGCCGCAAGTCGAGCGTGTCCTCAATGGAAAACTGCATTTCCCAAATATAGGCGAATCCGGCCATATTATAAACGACATGATAGATGCCGTTGAAAAACACAGTTGCATGTCGGATAGCCCAAGTCAATTCCTCCATCGCGGCATTCCATGTGTCGGCATATTTCGTCAACGAATCTACAGGGTGACGAAGTGTAAATTTCAACTGCTGAAGCATATCGTCCTTGCTTCTCTCTCCGCCGAACTCACACCTTTCTGACGATGAAATTCTTCCGTCGCCGCGTTGTATTGTCAGATACGGGGTGCGATATATGCGTGACTTTATATCGGAAACGACATTTTCCGCAACTTTTTTTCTTACTTTTTCCATTTCCGGGTCTTTCCTGATAAGGTCGATGAAGTGCTCGCCGAGATAAACACGTTGCGA
>CACZPY010000068.1 GCA_902783135.1 uncultured bacterium | reverse complement strand
GTCATCATGAAAAACGCCGCCGGGATGCCCTTGCCGGAGACGTCGGCGACGGTGACGACCATCCGGCCGTCCGGGAGTTCGTAGTAGTCGTAGAAGTCGCCGCCCACCTCCCGCGCGTGAGTCATTTTCGCCCGGATGCGGCAGTACGCGGTCTCGGGATCGTCCGTGCGCAGCTGCGAAAGCTGGATGCGGCTGGCGAGGGAGAGGTCGGCTTCGCGGCGCTTTTCCTCCGCCTGCCGCAGTTCGTCGATCTTGCGCTGCGTCCGCCGGAACTTGAGGATCAGCAGCCGGAAGACGATGCACGCGGCGAAGAGCACGAATCCCGAGACGAATACGTCCAGCACCGCCGGGCCGTGGTATTCGACGAGGGGCAGTACCGCGTAGAGTTTCCACTCGCCGACGTTTTCGCGGCGGAGACAGCGGCACCAGACGCCGTTGAGCCGGGCGTAGAAACGCCCGCCCGCCGGGATGCCGAGCTCCGGGGCGCGGAACCCCAGCTCGCCGAGCGTCTTGCCGAGCGCATGGGGGTGATGCCCCACGGGCACGACGACGCGGCCGGTTTTGTCGGCGATCAGAAAATACCCGCTCTCCCCGAACTTCGCGCCGGCCAGCATCGGGAAGAAGAAGTCGTCGAACTCCTCCTCGAAGCGGTGCCAAGTGTATCCGAGCTGCAGAAAGGCTTTGCCGCCCGGCATGCTCACGCCGATGTACTTGGTGATCGTTTTCGGATCGGAACGGCTGGGGCGGAACGGCTGCTTGACGAACTTGCGCCTGCCCTCCAGAAGTTCGAAGAACGGCCGCAGCGGTCCCGTCTTGTCCGCGGCCGGATTGCGGGCCAGCACGGTGCGGTTGTTGGTGGCGACCAGCCGGCCGTCGCGGTCGAAGATATTCAGTTCGTCCACGTCGTAGCTGTCGGCGATCTTCTGCATCTCCTTGATGGTCAGCGGATGCGGCGGACCGATGTGGTCGGCGATGGAGACCGCGTTGCAGTGCAGCATGTAGCCGATCTGACCGTCGAACTGCTGTTCGAGGCGCTCCACCGCTTCGGCGAGCGCGGTCTCGGTGTGCTTGCGGGCGTTCAGGAGCGAAATGGAGGCGATCATGCCCAGCGCGATGCCGAAACAGACGAAGGCCAGCGTCAGCGTCGAGTAAAAGTTGTTGCGCCAGCCGCGCCACGATCCGCAGATGAAGGCGCACACCCCCGCCGTGACGGCGGTTCCGGCGATCGTCGGGGCCGCCGCGGCATATATCGTTTCGAGCACATGGGCGAGGTGGTGAAAGCCGAGGCAGTAGTCGAGCGACAGATGCAGTACTTCGCCGAACGCCGCCGCCACCGCCGCGGTGACCACCGGCGGGCGTTTGCCGTCGAATACCCACTTGCCGAGCGCGGCGGCGTACCCGGCTACCGCCAGCGTGACGAATGCTCCGCGCAGCCAGTGGGCGCTGCCCACTCCCCACAGCGGCATCATGACGCGCCCCAGCGCGGCGAAAATGCCGGTGACGAGTCCGGGGACCGGGCCGAAAAAGAACCCGGCGATCAGCGGCGGAGCATCCCGCAGGCCGACCGGTATTCCCAGCCCGGCGATGTCGCTGACGAAAAAGTTGGCGGCGATCGCGGGGATGCCGAACCACAGCCCGAGCAGGACGGGACGCTTTTTCAATGCCTCCCATCGTTCGGCGGCGAATGTGAATATCGCGGTCAGCACCACGGTCGCGGCAACGGGCATCATGACTGCACCTTCGGGACTGCGGGAAGATGTTTGGTCAGCGTCAGGAGATTCCGGCCGTCATCGGTGCGCCGGTAGGCAATGCCGTCCATCAGATGGCGCACGAGGTGGATGCCCAGACCGCCGATCTGCCGCTCCGCGGGCGGCGCGGCGGTGTCGGGCGGCTTCACCTCCGTGGGATCGAACGGGATGCCGCGATCCGCGAAGGTCATGAAAAGCTCCGTTCCGTCGGCGTTTTTCGCCAGTCGTACCTCGACCGTTCCGCCGCCGTCGGGATAGGCGTAAGCGGCGATGTTGGAAAATATTTCGTCGGCGGCGATCAGCAACTTATCGGTCTCCCGCTCGGGGATGCGGAGAGCGGACGCGACCGCCGCCAGTCGAACGCGCAGCTCATCGAAGGCGTCGCGCCTGGCGGGGATGTTCAGCGTGAGTATGCCGCGAATATGGCGGTCTTCCGATAGCTCGCCGGCATTGCCCATTTCAACACTCCGCCCCTTTCGGTTCGTCTTTCACGCGCTCCCCATGATACCGATGCTTATTATATCACGCGGAGCATATTTTATCAACCTCTAATGTCCGGGATGAAGAAATTTTCGGAAGCCCATGGGAACTCGACCGATGAAGCGGAAAGCCGCGCCGCGGCAAAAAGAAAAGCCGAAGCCAGCAAGCGGACTTCGGCACGCCGTCGTATTTTTTGGCGGCGGCCCGGCCGATGCCGCCGACACGGAAAAACCCTTTGCGCGGACGCGAAGGATCGCCGGATCTCTTCGGGCGGGTGCGGCGATCAGTCGAATTCCCCGGCGATCTGCTTCATGAAGGTCGGGATGTCTAGCTTCTGCGGACATTTTTTCAGACACGCGCCGCACGCGACGCACGCCGAGGCGCGCGATTCCTCGTCGATGGCCCGGTAGTTGTTGTTGAATAGCCAGCGGTTGCCCGAGATCTTGTACTGGTTGTAGAGCCCGAATATCTTGGGTATCTCGACCCCGACCGGACACGGCATGCAGTAACGGCATGCCGTACACGGTATGGCGAGACGCTTGCGGTAGGCGACGAGCGCCTCGCCGAGCACCTTGCGCTCGCTGTCGGTCAGCGGCTTGAAGGGGGTGAAGGTGCGCAGATTGTCCTCGACGTGCTCGGGCAGCGTCATACCGGAGAGGATGCAGAGCACGTTCGGCAGACTGCCGACATAGCGCAGCGCCCAGGCGGCGCAGCTCGCGTCGGGATCGGCCTTTTTCAGCACCGCCGCCGCCTCCGGCGACAGCGTGGCTAGCGCACCGCCCCGCAGCGGCTCCATCACGATCACCGGGATGCCCGCCGCGGTAAGTATCTCGTACTGCTCGCGCGAGCGGTAAAGCTCCCAATCGAGGTAATTGAGCTGGATCTGCGCGAAGTCCCACGACCGGGCGGCGACGATCTTTTTCAGCACTTCCGGCTTGTCGTGAAACGAAAACCCGAGTTTGCGGATCCGCCCCTCGCGCTTCATTTTTTCCAGAAAGTCGCAGGCGCGGAGTTTCTGCG
>CACZPY010000067.1 GCA_902783135.1 uncultured bacterium | reverse complement strand
GTCGGGGTGTAGTATCCGGCGTAGCGGTCGATGATCCGCACCACCGGGGTGCGGCTCGCTTCCGCCTGCAGTATCATGTCCTTGACCTTGCCGAGCGTGGTATCCTCGCCGACCTTGGTGACTTCGAGATCGAGCAGTCCGGTGAGGTTCTGGGTGCCGGCGAAGACGTCGCTGCCGGGCATCTTTTCGACCGGGATGGATTCGCCGGTGATCGACGCCTGGTTCACGGTGCTTTCGCCGCTTCTGATCCGCGCGTCGACGGGGAAGTTCTCGCCGGGACGCACCCGGATCACGTCGCCGACCGCGAGTTCGGTCGCCTGGACTTCTACTTCATTGCCGTCGACGATCTTGCGCGCCGTGTTGGGAGTGAGCTTGATCAGCTCCTCGATCGAACGCTGGGCGCCGCTCGCGGTGCGCGTTTCGATGATGATGGTCACGAGCAGGAAGAACGCGATCAGCCCCGCCGACTGGAAATCCGCCAGCGCCAGCGCCGCGAGGATCGCCAGCGCCACGAGTTCGTTCATGTAGACTTTGCCGCGCACCAGATCCTTCACGGCGACCCAGATGATCGGCAGCGCCAGGATGAAGGCGCCGAGCAGCGCGCTCATCTGGGCGGCAAACGCCTGATTCGGCAGCAGCGAGTTGATGAGATAACTGTTCAGCGTCAGCAGACCGCCGACCAGCGCGAAGAAGATCCGCCCCATCGACCGGTCGTGACCCACGCCGCCTTCCGCCTTATGGTCGTGTCCGCAGATGCAGGTCGAATCCGGCGCGTCGTGGTCGTGATGGTGGTGATCATGATGTCCGCAACCGCAGGCGCAGGTCGCCGCGGCGGAGTTTACGGTCAATTTGTCATCGGTTTCCGGCATAGGTCATTTCTCCGCTTTTTTCTCTTCCGGATCGGCGGGACGCTTGGGCTCGGGGTTGAGCCGCAGCCACAGCTGACGTTTTGCTCCGCCGGAACTTAACACGAATTTTTCCTCGCCGAGCTCTGTGAACGCGCCGGAGAGCGCCGAGGTGAACAGCGCCATCCGCACCGGAAGCGGATTGCTCCGGTACTCCTTGAGGATGCTTTTGAAGTAACTGCTTTCCGCCTTGACCGACGCGACCGTCTCCGTGCGGTAGGTCGCCGCGGCGGCGAGGATCTCCGCCTCGCGCGCCAGCGCGTCGTTGACGGTTTCGACCCGGTACGCCTCCGCCTGATTGCGGAGCGTGGACATCGTCGTGCTCGCCGCCGTCACCGAGGCGAACGCCTCCTTGGTCTTGGCGGGCGGCAGCACCTGATCCAGCACCACGCTTTCGAGTTCGATGCCGCAGTCGGCGGCGCGGAGCAGTTTCGAAAACTCGCGCTGCACGGCTTCGCTGTAACGCGCCTGACCCGAGGCGAGAAGTTCGTCCACTTTGCTCGTCGCGCTGACGCGCAGGACCGCCTGCCGGAACAGATTCCGGAGCAGCGTGCGCGGTCCCCGCCGCCCGGTGAAGCCGTCGGCATCGACGACCTCGTCATCCTCGGCGACGCGTCCGTTGTCCACCGGCTTTTCCGGCGTCGCGAGTTTCGTGTAGTATTTGGCGGGATCGGTGATCTTGTAGCCGAGCGTCCACGACGTGAGCACGATGTTCGCGTCGCCGGTCAGGAGATAGTTGTCCAGCCCCGGCTCGAAGGAGTCTTTGACCTCGTCGGGGTTGACCTGCGACTGCTGGAACGCCACCTTCAGGAACTGCTGGTTGGTCTGCACCCGGATGAAACGGTGCACCGGGTATGGGAAGTACCAGTGTCCGCCGGTGGTCAGCGTATCCCGGATCCTGCCGAAGCGCATCACGATCACCGCCTGCTGCGGTTCGACCGAGAAGTACCCGCCCCAGCTGAAGAAGTAGATCAGCATCAGCACGATCAGCACGAACAATATGGCGAACGCCCACTGCAGGCTCTTCACCAGCGACTTGAGACCGCTTTCGTAGCGTCCCGAAGTATCGAAGGCCGGAAGGCCGGATTTGTTTTCGTTTCGCATGTTTTCCTCCGGCTCCCGTTACTTGGAGGCTTTCGGAGTTTCGGCGCCGGGCTTCAAGAGATCGAAGGGCGGGGTCGCGGTATCGACCACCAGCGTGGTGCGCCCCTTCATCACCGTGCGCAGCGCTTCGAGCTTGCGGAGGAACGCCGCGAGTTCGGGATCCTGCCGGAACTCGGAGTAATACTTCGCCGCCTCGGCGTCGCCCTGCGCGCGGATCTCCTTGGCCTTCGCCTCCGCCTGGGCGAGTTTGATGGTGCGCTCGCTGTCCGCCTTGATCCGGATCTTGCGCGCCTCGCTGTTGCCCTCGGCGATGTACTTGTCGGCGATGCGCTTGCG
>CACZPY010000066.1 GCA_902783135.1 uncultured bacterium | reverse complement strand
CGCGCGCCATGCTGTTTTTTTACGTGACCGGATCTCTCAATTGCCTTTTCGGTTTCCACGTTCCACAAGGGAAACCCAACATTCTTATATATGGTCTTAAAATATTATACTCGAAAAAATTCAAAATTGCAACAGCCGGATGTTGTTAAAAAGTCCTATTGCATTGATAAATCGTTGCGCCGGCATTTTCACAGGGGGTCGCTTTCCTGTTTTACGCTCCACGGCGGCGCGACGGAAAATCCCTTTTTCGCGTTGCCGATGTTGTCCACATAGATCTCCACCGGGGCGTCGATCTTCTTGAAGAAGAAACTCACCCGGCGGAAGCGGGTGTCGGTGACGTCCTTGAGCATCCGGTTGCTCTTGAAGTTGCGCAGATGGAAGGGCAGCGTGATCCGCTGCCACACCCCGTCGACGAAGGCGTACCCGAAGGTGCCGAAGATCCGCTGACTGCGGAAGCTGGGATTTTTCACCGCGGGATCGTAACTTTCGATGATGTAGTCGTTGGCGTGGCTGAAGCCCTTGCCGCCGTGGAGGCACATCCTGATGTCCGAAACGATCGCGCCCGCGTCCTTGGCGATCGCGTAGTCTTTGATGTCGACCGATATGCGCAGGTAGCCCTGATCGGCGGCGCGCCCCTTGTACTCGCCCGGCTGGATTGCGATCTTCAGCACCTTGCCCGGAGTCGGCGCCGCCGGGTCGTCGACGATGGAAACGCGCATCTTCTTTTTCACCGAATCGGGCGCCGTGACTTCGACCGGCGCCATGCCGTTTTCGAAGTCCGCGATGATGCCATACCCCGTGAACTTATGATCGATCACCCCCGCCCGCCGCTTGAGATCGGCGGGGGCGAAGGCCTTGCCCCGGAAGAAGGGCTTGTCCGTTCCGCGCGCCGACGCCGCCAGCAGCGCAAGCGAGATGCCTTCCGTCTTCGCCGACGAGAAGAGGATGCCCTTGACCGGCTTTTCCGGATGTGGGTTCACGAGGTCGAAGATGCCGAAACTGTAGTATTTGCCGTCCGCATCCGTGCCGCGCACCGCGAAGCGCATGTCGCTGCCGCCGAAGGGTCGGTTCCAGTCGGTCACGGACTCGCGGTAGCGCAGATACGTGCGCGATTTGGTGCCGTCGGAGTAATGGAAGTCGAGTGCGCCCACCACCGGATGCGCGAAGCGCTTCGCACCGTAAAAACGCGCCCCGGCGTACGCGAGTCCGTCATAAGGACGCGACGCGGTGAGCAGAAACGACAGTTCTTCGATCTTCGCGTTGTCGATCTTCAGCATCACGCCGTGGCGGCCGCCGTTCTTTTTGTCGCCCGTCACGCGGACGGCGTAGTATTTGCCGTGAGGAGAAGTCAATAGTTCGAAGTGCTCGGGCAGGGCGCGCAGCGCCCGTTTCAGTTCTTCCGTTTCTTCGTCCGAGGCGAAGCGCGGGAATTTGCCCCCGGTCGCGGAAAGTTCGGCGTTGAAGTACGCGTCGAGCGGGATCGGCGTCGCTTCGCCCATGCCGGGACGCGTCTTCACCCGCTCGGGATACATGATGCGCATCATTTCGAGCGTAGCGTCGTAGGCGTATCTGCCGAAATAGGTGTCGGTGAACTTCCACAGCGCGTCCGCGCCGATCACGAAGCCGCCGAGACTTTCCGGCGTTTCGCCCTTGAGGTCGGACATCATCCCGCCCATGCTGTAGTACCAGTAGACCATCGTGCTCTCGTTGCCGCCGTTGGCCTTCACGCAGCGCGCGGTATTGATGACGTTGAACGGCTTGCCGTTGACCGAGTGGCCGATCAGATCGAAGCTGGCAAAGGGCTTCATCTCGTCGGCGGTGATGTCGTCGTTGTAGTTCCAGTAGACGATCCGCGTTTTGGGGTTGAGCCGTTCGAGCAGTTTTTCGCCGAAAGTCCAGCCGAGGAAGTCGTAATTCTTGAACGAGTCGTGGCAGACGAGCGGGATCACTCCCCGGTCGAGGCAGAGGTCCTCGCCGAACTTCACGATCTTCGCGAACTGCTCGAAGGTGTCTTTGCCCTTGCACTTTGGGCACTTGCCGAACGGCCCCAAATAGAATTCGTCCATCATCACGAAGAGCGCGCGCGGCTGGAAGAGGTCGATATGTTCGTTCACCAGCT
>CACZPY010000065.1 GCA_902783135.1 uncultured bacterium | reverse complement strand
TTCATGTGGTACAGCAGCATGAACGGCGCCGGGGCGAAGCCCTGATTCTCGACCTCGTCCTCGACGATTATCGTGTTTTCGCCGCGGACGCAGGAAATGCGCCGCGAGAGCAACAGATTTTCGCCGAAGACCCGGCTGTGCCGCACCCGCCCGGAAAGTTCGAAAACATACCGTGCGTCATCCTGCCAGAAGGCACGACTGTTGACCTCCTCCGCCGGAGTGTGCGACAACCGCCCGTGCAATCCGTGTTCCTCGCCGCCCGCGCTGTTGGGGCCGCCGACGTTGGAAAGTCCGCAACCGGTGAGCAGACCGCCGCCCCAGCTCCGCAGCCAGTTGAACTGCGTCGCCTCGTAAAACTGCGGGGAAGTCGGCGACTGCGGCAGCCACGCCAGATTGACTCCACGGAACGACGCTTCGCCGATATCCATCCCGCGGTCGGGATAGACCGTGAAGCGCAATCCGGAACCGTTGTCCACATCCAGAACGCGCATGCCGCGCCCCTTGCCGTCATCGAGCACCGACCGGCGAATGGCTCCCAACTGACGTTCCGAACCGATGTAGCGGCGCAAATTTTTTCTGTCTTCCATGATCGTATCTCCCTCAATAACGTTTTATATGTTCCAATATAGCATACTTGGCGCGCATTGCAATTCCCGGACGCCGTTCAGCGGCACAAAAAAGCTCCCGCCGCGGCGGAGATCAGAAGCAGCCAGAGAAACGAACACTTCGTCTTCATCAGGATCGCCAGCGTCGCCGCCGCGATCGCCAATGCCGCCGGACGGGTGCCGCACAGGAAACCGAACCACTGCTCCGGCTTCAGCCACGGGATCGCGCCCCGGAACACCGACATTTCGGCGAAGATCAGCGCCGCCGACAGGACAAGCCCCAGCGAAGCCGGACGCATGCCGCGCAGAAATCCCTGTATCGGAATACTCTCGTGATAACGCTTCAAAAGTTTCGCCGCCAGTATCACCAGCAGCAAAGTCGGCGTGACGATCCCGATCGTCGCCAGCACCGCGCCCGGTATGCCGTGCTGGGTGAAACCGACATAGGTGGCGGTGTTGATCCCGATCGGGCCGGGGGTGACCTGCGCCACCGACACCAGATCGGCGAACTCCTGCGGTGCGAGCGCCCTGCCCTCGCCGACGAGTTCGGACTGCAGCAGCGGGATCAGAATATATCCGCCGCCGAAGCAGAGCAAGCCGAATTTGAAGAAGGTGAGATAAAGTCCGGTAAGCGTCATTTTGCCGTCCTTCCCCGCCCGCGCAGCGCGATGAACGTCTGCGCCGCGATTCCGACGATGATCGCCGCCGCGATCAGCAGCGCCGGTCTGATCCGGAATACCGACAGCCCGATCAGACTGCCCGCGGCGATAACGTACGCCAGAGGATCGCACAGCACCTTTTTGCACATCCGCACCGCCGTCGCCAGCACCATGCCGACGATGCAGGAGATCAAGCCGATGAAAGCGCCGCGCACCTCCGGACGTGAGATGAAATCCTGCACCCGGCTGATCGCCGCCGCGATCGCCACGATGATCACCAGCGACGGCAGTATCGCGCCCGCCAACGCCGCGACCGCGCCCGCCAGACCGCCGAGTTTCCACCCGACATACACGGCGGAGTTGCAGGCGAGTATCCCCGGCACGGTCTGGGTGACGGTGATCATTTCCAGCACGTCATCTTCGGTGAGCCACCTCCGGCGGCGGACGAACTCCTCCTGCGCGGCGGCGATGATCGCATATCCGCCGCCCAGCACCAGCGAAGTGATGCGGATATAACTCCAGAAGAGTATCCAGCTGACCTTCCAGCGGCTCAATTCCCGCACCGCTGCCGGCGGCGTGAGTTCATCATGTTCATTGGTACTTTCGTTCATCGCGATCCATCGTTTCTCCGCGGCGGGAAAACTTCCGCCGCATGTTTTCCGGCAGTCCTCATCATGGAAAAAGCGCCTGCGCCTCGGCACGGGCCAACCCGACCAGTTCCGGTTTGTGCGCGTCCGATCCGAAGGTGCGCTCAAGCGGATAGTCGAAACTCCAGCGCCACACTTCCGCACACGGCAGGAAACTCGCGAAGCTCTTGTTGATCCCGCTCGTGTTCAACTCCAGCGACATGTGTTGTTTCACCATCGCCCCGAAGACGGCGCGGAAACGCTCCTCGTGACGTTTCGGCGCGTAATCCTCCTGTTTCCAACGGAAAAAGTCGAGGTGGTTCAGCCCCGTGAACAACCCCGATTCGACCAGTTCCAGCGTCCGGTCGAGCGCGTAGGCGACGCGGGCGTCGCCGGTCAGCCCGGCGGTCTTTTCCGCCCAGAACCCCGCGTGCAGATGCAGCGATCCGCCCACGTGGTCGAAGGGATAATTTTTCCGCAGCCGGGCGACATGTTCCATATTGCGCGGATGGTAATCCGCCTCGATGCCGATGCCGATCTCCAAACGTCCCTGGTATTCGGCGCGGCAGCGCTCGGCGCATTCGAGGTAAATATCATACTCCCGCCCGTCGAGGTAGTGGCGGCTGTCGAACCCGAAGGCGGGGTCTATCGGCGCGTGCTCGGTGAAGACGATGCGCTTCAGCCCCTTGGCGAGTGCGCTTTCCGCAAAATCACGCATGCCTTCATAGTCGCGTTTCTGCTGAAACGGATGGGTGTGGAAATCGGTATCGATGATCATTTGCCGCCGCCCTGAAGCTTGGCGGATATCTGCTGCGCCGCGGAAGCGACCAACTTGGCGAATTCGGCGGCGACGGACTTCAGGCGCATGGAACTGCCCGCCACGCTGACTCCCGCGACGCACCGTCCCGCGCGATCGGTCACGGCGGCGCCGATGCAGAAGACCCCGATTTCGTGCTCGTTGTCGTCGAAGGCGACCCCGCGTTGGCGGATCGTTTCGATCTCGCGCATCAACGCGGGCGGATCGCAGATCGTGTTTTCGGTAAAGCGTTCGAGCGACAACTGCGGCACGAGCTCCGCGCAATCCTCCGGCGGAAGCGCGGCGAGCATCGCCTTGCCGATGCCGGTACAGTACAGCGGCGACGTGCTGCCGATCACCGACCCCATCCGAATCGAACGGCCGCCGTCGATCTTGTCGATGTAGACGATATGGCTGCCCTGCATCCGAGCCAGATGGACCGTTTCCAACGTGGCGTCGGCGAGCGCGGAAAGCACGGGGTGCGCCAGCCGGGGCAGCAGATTCTGCTCCTGCGCCATTTCGCCCAAATACATGCATTCGCACCCCAGCATGAAACCGGCTGGGGTGCGTTCCACATAACCGCGGCGGGAGAGAAACTTGAGCATCCGGTACACAGTGCTTTCGGGCAATTTAAGCGCCGCGGCGATCTCGTGCACGGAACGCGGATCGCGCCGGACCGAGATCAACTCGATGATATCAAAAAGTTTTTTGAAACTTTTTTCCCCGTTTTCCATGGCGACTTGACTTTTCCCGGCGGGATGTGTAAATTATGAACGTCGACTTTTGGAATAATATACTCCGGTCCAACGCCTTTTTCAATGCCAGGAACGGGCGGCGACGCGGCGGAAACGGAGACGGCGCACGGAAGAAGGACTTCACTATGGATCGCAGGGAATTTTTGAAGACCGCGCTCACCGTGGGCGTTTTGGGAGCGGCGGCGCGGATTTCGCCGGCTTTCGCCGGATTGGAGACCAAAACGCGCCACCGCACTTCGGGCAAGGCGAAATCGGTCATCGAACTGTGGATCTGGGGCGGCCCCTGCCAGTTGGAGGCGTTCGATCCCAAGCCCGACGCCCCGAACGAATACAACGGCGGACACAAGGCGATCCCGACCAACGTCGACGGCATATTCGTCAGCGATTACATGCCGCATCTGGCGAAGATCGCGGACAAATACTCCATCATCCGCACCATGACCCATCCGTTCAACGGTCACGAAACGGCGACCTACCTGATGCAGACGGGACGCGCCTCCGGCGGCGGCATCACCTACCCCGCCATCGGCGCCCTGCTCGCCATGATGAACGGCGGCAACGTGAAGCACGAACTCCCCGCGTATGTGGCGCTGACCACCGCGAAGGGACGTTTTTCGGAGTGCGGATTCCTGGGCGAACGCTTCTCGCCCTTCGCCACCGGCGGCAACCCGGCGGCGGCGAAGTTTCAGGTCGACGGTTACACCGCCGCGGGCGGAGCCTCGCCCGAGGAGATGCGGCAGCGGCTCAAACTGCTCGACGATCTGGATACTTTCGGCGGCAACCGCCGCAATCTGCCGGTGATGAAGGAATTCGACCTCGCCGGCAAAGCCGCGCGGGAAGTCCTCTTCGGGAAAGCCGCCGAGGTATTCGACCTCAGCAAGGAACCGGAGGAAATGCGCCAACGCTACGGCATGAACCGCTTCGGACAGTCGTGCCTCTGCGCCCGGCGGCTGGTCGAGGCGGGAGTTCCTTACATCACGATCAACGCCTCCGGCTGGGATACCCACAAAAAGCACTTCGAGACCTTGAACCGCATCGCCCCCGAAATGGATCGGGCGGTGGCGGCGCTGATCGGCGATCTGGCGGAAAAGGGGCTGCTCGACGAAACCGTGGTCTGGTGGACCGGCGAGTTCGGACGCACCCCGAAGATCGCGTGGGAAGATCCGTGGCAGGGCGGCCGCAACCATTTCTGCAACTGCTTTTCCGCGATGGTCGCGGGCGGCGGATTCGCGGGCGGCAGGGTGGTCGGCGTTTCCGACGAGACCGCGTCGCGGGTGCTGAAGCGCCCGGTGTCGCCGGTGGATCTTTTGGGAAGCATCTACGAGCGTTGCGGCATCGAGGCGACGCAGCCCTTCCCGGACAACCCGATCAATCTCAAGTCGCCGATCCTGCCCGACTCCGACCCCAAGACCCGGCTGCGGGAACTGTACCTTTGAACGTAATGGCTCACTCGCCGGATCTGACGACGTAGAGATTTTCCGCGACGGCGACCGGCAGTTCCAACATCTTCCCGCCCGCCGAAACGCGGAAGCGCGAATGATCGAGAGAGATTCCCTCGACCGTCAATTCGTCGCCGACGGCAATTTCCGCCGGAGCACGACCGGAAAGGTTGCGTCCGAACTTGGCTACCCGGCAGCGCGTCCCCGGTTCCAGCGAACTCAGCACCCGCAGTTTGCGCAGTTCCGCATCGTCCAGATGCGCCATCGCCTCGGTAAGATAGGTCTGCAGTTCCCGCGCGTCGGCGCGGCTGCCGATGGCCTCGGAAAAGAGCACGAAACGGCGGATCGTATCCTCGTCGACCACATGCTCCAACCGGCACGCGGTCTCCGAGGCGGTCGCCAGCGGCAGACCGAGAATATCCGAAAAGAAACTCTTGAGCACCCGGTGACGCCGAATCACCTCGTCCGCGACGGCCTTGCCCTCCGGAGTGAGCTGCACCGGATAGTGGGTGTTGTAGACGATGTACTTCAGTTTTTCCAACTGGCGAAGCGCTCCCGTGACAGAGGGCATTTTGACATCGAGTTTCTCGGCGATCTCCTTGGTGTGGGCGTGCCCTTCGACGGCGATGAGTTCGGCGATCGCTTCGAGATAATCTTCGAGACTTTCAGTAAGTTGGACCGGCATTGATCTCTCCGTGTAAAAAACTCAATATCATATGATCAAGTGAATATAGCCATCCGCAACGGAAATATCAACCGGGGTGTGCCACTTTTTTTCGGATAATCCGCCGACGGAGACCAGGCGGAGCGTAAAAAAAGGATTTTCACCGCCGAAAAGTTTTGCAATACGCCGCGCATGGTGATATTTTATATAATCTGCCGCAACCCCGTGGTGTAACGGTAGCACAAGTGGTTTTGGTCCATTCAGCCCAGGTTCGAATCCTGGCGGGGTTGCCATATTGTTTGACCGCATGAACTTACGACACAAACGCCGTATTATCGCCTCCCTGAAACGCGCGGTCGCGATGCTGCTGTCGGCGGCGACTTTGCCGCTCGCCTCGTGCGGCACGATAAGCGGGACCGCCGAACCGGAAGTGTTCGAGACCGAAGTCCGCTCCGCGCGGCTGCCGGAGGAACTGGACGGTCTCCGGATCGTGCTCGTTTCCGATCTGCATGTGGACAACCGCCGCGCCCCGGATTACCTTGCCCGGATCGTGGAACAAATGAATCGGCTGAATCCCGATCTGGTCGCGATCACCGGTGACTTCGCCGACGGCAAAGCGGCGGAACTCGCGCCCCGGCTGGAGGCGCTGCGCAAGCTGAAGGCGAGATGCGGGGTCTTCGGCGTACCGGGAAACCACGAATATTATTCCGGATACCGGGATTACATGGCGTACCTGCCGACGCTGGGCGTCACCATGCTGGAAAATTCGCACCGGATGATCCGCCCCGGCTTCGCGGTCGCGGGTATCACCGACCCGGCGGCAAAAACACGCCATCTGCCGGAACCGGATATTTCCACCGCATTGAGCGGGATACCGAAACAAGCGTTCATCCTGCTGCTCGCGCACCGTCCGCAATACTTTATCGAGGCGGCGAAACAGGGAGTGGACCTTCAGCTTTCCGGACACACCCACGGCGGGCTCGTCTGGGGCTTCGAACCGCTGATCCTCAGCGGAAACGACGAATTCGTGGCGGGAACATACCGGATCGGGACCTCCACGTTGTACGTGAGCCGGGGAACTGCTCCCTGGGGACCCGGTCACCCGAACAAGCAGGTGCGCATCGGCGTCCCCGCGGAGATCACGCTGCTGATACTGCGCCGCCCGTGATGCTCGCACGCATTTGACATACAGGTCCTTGCGGTGTATTATAATAACAATTTGGCATATCCGCAACTGTAGGGAAAATCAAAAATGGGAAACGCCAAAACATCACTTTCCGATGTCGTGAACAAACTGCTGGGACCCGTGATTTTTTCGCTGGCGCTGCTTCTCATATGGAGTTGCATCATGCCATGGATCTGCCCGTTGCCGAGCGTGGAGAAGATGCAGGAGGCGGTGGTGCGGGAACTCCGGGCAGCCGACCGCGGCGATGCGGTGACGAAGCGTGAAAAACAGGACAGAACGATACGATACAGTTACGACAAGCAAGAGGATGTCATGTTCATTTCCGACGGCGTTGGCGGCATAAATCTGGATCGCCGGAACCGTACCGTAAAGATCCACAGCGCCGATTATGTGTACGAGAATTTCAAACGGTTGTGGGCAGGGTGGTGTAGCCATTGTTTTGCCGCCGCCGTGATGCTGGCGGTCATGGCGTTCGCCAGTTCCCGAGATTGGGGACTTTACATCTCGTTGTTCTGCGCTGCTATAATCGCGGCAATGTATCTGTACCCGAGTTGCGCCCAGTACCGCATTTGCAGTACGGACAACGCGGCCGCCATTCCGGAAAGGGTCGCGTCGGAAAAGTGGGCGGAGGTGCGCGAGATATTGAGAGCCGCGCCGGAAACCGGTTTTGCGACTATTCATGGAGTGCGCTTCTTCATCGGGAAAAAACGGAATTTCGGCATCGACTTCGCACAGCTCCCGGCGGGAGAGGACCGCTTCGTCTATGTTCTTGACGGAGCGTCCGAAAAGCAGTTGAAAGAATTTACACGCCTGAATGATTTTGAAAAACTCGACGACGGAGTTTACCGCATCCGCCACACCAATACTGCCGGATTAAGACGCTTGTTCCGCGTGACCCATGCAATCTTCGCAGCCATATTCGCGCTGCTGATGGCGGGGTGCGCCGGAACGCTCGCCGTCAAGATCATAAGACGCAGATCTGTCAAAGGAGATATTTCATGATCGCGGCTGAACTTTTGATGTCGGGCAAGCCGGTCTCCGAGGATGAAATCGACGAAGTCGCGCTCGTACTGGACGCTTCCGGAATAGACGAACTCTGCCAAATGCTGCAGCGTCTGCGCGACTCCGCCGCGCCCGACCATCTTCATCTGGTGATCGGGGAATGGGGCGACGGCGAACTGACGCCGCGAACGCCGGAAAAGAACTATACGAACAGTCAACCATCTGCGGATAGTCCGCATCGAACCGGAGAAATAAACGCCCGGTTGGACCTGTCGGACTTGTCGGACCTGTCGGACAATGTTAGTTGGCTCTACAATACTTATAAGGTAATGCGCATACACTCGCGCGCGAGATATGCCGAAATGCGACGCAAAACCATGCGTCCGCCCTTTTTGCGAGCAGTTCGAGCAGAGGTCGCGTTTTGCGACACGA
>CACZPY010000064.1 GCA_902783135.1 uncultured bacterium | reverse complement strand
GCGGGGTCGATGTGCTTTGGGGACAAGCCCAAAGCACCCCCCGCCGTTAGACCCCACGGCGCCGCTCCGCGCCGCCGCCCGAAGGGGAAGCCCCGGGCGGCTTCCCCCTCGGGCTCCTCCTTGCCGGGGTGCGCAAGGAAAGATGAGCGTTTGCAGACGTTACCTTACATTTCGCGCGCCTGCGCTCGCCGTGGCGTTGCCCCGGACTCGCTCGCGGCGCCAATGCTCGCCCTTCGGTCGCTTGCGCACCAAATCTTGGTGCGCCCTTGCGCCGTTTTCGACTCACGGCGCAAGATCGCGTACGTACGGCTGCGCGCTCGGCGGCGACCGCCTCGCAAGAAGCGGCTGTGAATAAGACAACTATCATCGGTCGTTTGTGCGGTTCCGCGACCAAGCGTCGGTACTGCCCGTCAGCATGTACGCCTTTTGCGCGGGGCAAACCGTTATTCGCCTGCAAACGACTTTCCGCGACCTTTGAACTTTTTTCGCAAAAAGCATTTGACAAACGCAACATGGCGGATTATATTGAACGCATCATGAAAAATCACGGCGACAATTTCAGCTTTGGGCGATGGTTCTGGCGGTAGATCCGCCGGAAGCAGTGCTTTGTCGTCTGTGTCGTAAAACGGAAAACGGCGGATCGGACCACCAAATCAAGGTTCGACCCGCTTTTTTTGCACCGCGTCCGGGAAAAAGGATTTTCCGGGCGCGGTTTTTTTGTATGAATGATAATGATGATCCACAATAAATAAGGGAGTTGGAAAAATGAATTTCAGCGAGTTCGAAAAGTACGCGGCGCAGGGGAACGTGATCCCCGTGTACCGCGAGATCCTCGCGGATCTCGAAACCCCGGTGTCGGTGCTGAGCCGCTTCACCGGAGACGAAAACGTGTTCCTTCTGGAATCGGTGGAGCACGGCGAACGCTTCGGCCGCTACTCCTTCCTCGGGGTGGGGGCGCGGCAGGTCTTCACGGTCGAAAACGGCGCGGCGTTCCTCGCGGACGGCGCCGGGAAGCGTCAGGTCGGGCAGGGCATCATGGCGCTCCGCGAAGTCATGCGGGGCATCCGCGCGGTCGAAGTGCCGGGTCTGCCGCCGCTCTTCGGCGGCGCGATCGGCTACCTCGGCTACGAGACGGTCAACGAGTTCGAGGAACTGCCGGTCCCGCGCCACCCCGTGACGGGACCGACCGACGCGCTGCTGATCGTCGACGACATGATCGTTTTCGACGATCTGCGGCATACCGTGAAACTCGTCGCCTGCGCGCACACCGAGGATTTCAAGACGCTCCGCGAGGCTTACGACGACGCGGAAAAACGCATCGACCGCATGGAGTCCGTGCTGCGCCGCCCCGGAGAGACCCCCGTCAAAGCCCCCGCCGAGGCTCCCGAGCTGAAGTCCGAGATGACCCGCGCGGAGTTCTGCACGATGGTCGAACGCGCCCGCGAAGCGATCCGGGCGGGCGAGGCGATCCAGGTCGTGCTGTCGCAGCGCTTCCGGGCGCAGGCGGTGTCGTCGCCGCTGCAGCTCTACCGGGCGCTGCGGCTGATCAACCCCTCGCCCTACACCTTCTTCTTCAAGAACGGCGACGTGGTGCTGATCGGTTCGTCGCCGGAAACGATGGTCAAACTCGAAGGCCGCGTGTCGTCGCTGCGTCCCATTGCCGGCACCCGCCGCCGCGGCCGCGACCCCGAGGAGGACGCCAGACTCGCCGAGGAACTGCTCCACGACCCCAAGGAGTGTGCCGAACACCTGATGCTCGTCGACCTCGGACGCAACGATCTGGGCCGCGTCGCCGCTCCGGGCAGCGTACAGGTGCGCCGCTTCATGACGGTCGAGCGCTACTCCCATGTGATGCACCTCGTCTCCGACGTGGAGGCGCACCTTGCCGACGGCTGCGACGCCTTCGACCTGCTGCGCGCCACCTTCCCCGCCGGAACGCTCTCCGGCGCGCCGAAGGTGCGGGCGATGGAACTCATCCGCGAGTTCGAACCCTCCCCGCGCGGGATCTACGGCGGCGCGGTGGGGTACTTCAGCTATACCGGCAACCTCGACCTCGCCATCACCATCCGCACGCTCGAAATGCGCGGCGGCGAGATCGCGGTGCAGGCGGGCGCCGGCATCGTCTTCGATTCGGTGCCGCAGTTGGAGTACGAGGAGACGCTGAACAAGGCGGCGGCGGTCTTCAAGGCGGTCGGGCTCGCCGCCAACGGTCTGAAACTCGAGGAGGCGTGAAAAATGATCTTCGTATTGGATAATTACGACTCGTTCACCTACAATCTGGTCCACATGCTCTACACTCTGGAGCCCGAGATCGTCGTGCGCCGCAACCGCGCCGTCACCGTCGACGAAGTGCTCGCGATGAAGCCCGAGGCGATCGTGCTGTCGCCCGGCCCCGGACGCCCGGAGACGGCGGGCATCATGCCGCAGCTGATCCCCGCGGCGGCGGCGGCGGGGATCCCGATGCTCGGCGTGTGCCTCGGCCATCAGGCGATCGGCGAAGCCTTCGGCGCGAAGGTGGTCTCCGCCAAGAGCATCATGCACGGCAAACTGTCGGAGATCGCCCACGACGGCCGCGGACTTTTTTCCGGCGTGGCAAATCCGCTTTCGGTGGTGCGCTACCACTCGCTGGCGCTGGACGCCTCCACGATCCCGCCGGAGTTCGAGATCACTTGCCGCACCGCGGACGGCGAAGTCATGGGCATCCGCCACAAGACGCTGCCGATCGAGGGCATCCAGTATCACCCCGAGTCGATCCGCACCGCGGACGGCATGGCGCAGCTGTCGAACTTCATCCGCATGGCGCGCGCGGGGCATGGCGCCCCCGAGACCACGGCGGTGCTGCCCCGGCTGCTGAACAAGGTGCTCTCCGGTACCGACCTGACGGTGCAGGAGGCGGAACTGATGCTTGACCGCCTGACTTCGGGCGACGAACCCGCCGGCTGCTGCGGCGCGATGCTCGCGGCGCTCCGCGCCAAGGGCGAAAGCCGTTCGGAACTCGTCGGCGCGGCGAAATTCCTGCGGCGCTGCGTGACCCCGGTCGACACCGGCGGGCTGCCCGTGGTGGACGTGGTCGGCACCGGCGGCGACGGCGGGATCTCGTTCAACGTTTCGACGACGGCGGCATTCGTGGCGGCGGGCGCGGGAGCGGTGCTGGCGAAGCACGGCAACCGCGCGGTCTCGGGCAAATGCGGTGCGGCGGACGTGCTCGCGGCGCTGGGATTCAACCTCGACGCCCCCCCGGAACGGATGGAAAAGTCGATCCGCGAAAACGGCATCGGCTTCCTCTTCGCGCCGAAACTACACGCGCGGATGGCGAACGTGGCGGGTCTGCGGCGCGAACTCGGCGCCCGGACGATCTTCAATCTGCTCGGCCCCCTCGCCAACCCCGCGGGCGCGAAGTCGATCGTCCTCGGCGTCTGCGACGTCCGGCTGACCCGGCGCTTTGCCGAAGTGCTTTTTGACCTCGGCACCGAACGGGCGCTGGTCGTTCACTGCGACGACGGTATGGACGAGATCAGCTGCTGCACGCCGACGCTCGTCGCCGAACTCAAGGACGGCAAGATCACCGAATACACCATCACCCCCGAGGAGTTTCTGGGGCGGCGCTACGACCGCTCGGAGATCGCGGGCGGCGATGCGGCCGCGAATGCCAAGATGCTCAAAGCCGTGCTCTCGGGCGCCGACCGCGGCGCGGCGCGGGCGATCGTGGTGCTGAACGCCGGCGCGACGCTGCTCGTCGCCGGGATGGCGGATAACCTCCATTCCGCGATCAAGCTCGCGGAGCGCTCCATCGACTCCGGCGCGGCGCTCAACAAACTCGCGGCGCTGATCGCGGCGAGCCACGGAGTATGAGACCATGAAAAACATACTGCACTCCATCGCGGAAAAACTCCGCCCCCTCGTCGAGGAACGGAAACGCAGCTGTCCTCTCGACGGGTTCACGACCCCGCCGCCCGCGCGGAGTTTGCGCGGGGCGATGCCCGGCGTGATCGCCGAACTCAAGAAGGCGTCGCCATCCAAGGGGCTGATCCGCGCAGATTTCCGCCCGGTGGAACTCGCGCGGGAACTCGAAGCCGCCGGAGCGGCGGCGCTCTCGGTGCTGACCGAGCCGAACTACTTTCTCGGCTCGACCGAATATCTGAAGCGCGTCGCGCCGGCGGTCGCCATCCCCTGCCTGCGCAAGGATTTCGTCTTCGACGAATACCAGCTGCGCGAGGCGCGCGAATACGGCGCGTCGGCGGTGCTGCTGATCGCCGCGCTGCTCGACCAGAAGACGCTGGTGCGTCTGGCGGAGACCGCCCGCGCGTTCGGGCTGGACGTCCTCGGCGAGGCGCACGACGCCGACGAAGTGCGGCGGCTCCTCGACTCGCCCGCGACGCTGATCGGCGTCAACGCCCGCGACCTCAAGACCTTTTCGACCGACCTCGGCCGCGTCGAAAAACTGTTGTCGCTCGTCCCGCCCGAGCGCTGTCCCGTGGCGGAGAGCGCCATCGCCTGCTCCGCCGATATGAAAAGCTTGCGCGAGGCGGGGGCGCAGGGCTTCCTGATCGGCGAAACGCTGATGCGCGCCGAACACCCCGGCGAAGCGCTGCGGAGACTGCTGGCATGAACTGCGAAGTCAAGATCTGCGGGCTCACTCGCCGCGCCGACGCGGAACTCGCCGTCGAACTCGGCGCGGACTATCTGGGCTTCGTGTTCTACCCGCCGAGTCCCCGCTTCGTGCCCGTCGAACGCCTCGCGGAGCTGACGCGCGGGCTGCCGCCGCGGGTGAAGAAGGTCGGTGTCTTCGTCGACGCGCCGCGGGATGAGATCCGCCGCGCGGTCGACGCGGGAGCGCTCGACATCGTGCAGCTCCACGGTCACGAGGACGCGGACTTCGCCCGCTCCGTCGACTTCGCCGTCGTCTGGAAGGCGACCTACGACGTCAGTTTCCCCGCCGCGCGACTCGTCTGCGACGCTCCGCGCGGCGGATCGGGGAAGCCCGGCGACCGGGAACTTGCGGCACACGTCGCCCGCTTCCGCCCCATCATGCTCGCGGGAGGCGTGAACCCCGGCAACGCCGTGCCGCTCGTGCGGCGGATCCGCCCCGTCGGGATCGACCTCGCGAGCGGCGTCGAAAGCGCCCCCGGCATCAAGGACGAACTCAAGTTGAGAGAACTATTCCGAAATCTGAAAGGACTCGAATCATGAACACCCACTTCGGCCCCTTCGGGGGACAGTACGTCGCCGAGACGCTGATGCCCGTGCTCCACGAACTGGAACGGGCATACCTCGAAGCGAAGCAGGATCCCGCGTTTCAGCGCGAACTCGCGGAACTTCTCGCGGACTACGTCGGCCGCGAGTCGCCGCTCTACTTCGCCCGCAACCTGACACGCTGCTGCGGCGGCGCCCGGATCTACCTCAAACGCGAGGATCTGAACCATACCGGCGCCCACAAGATCAACAACACCGTCGGTCAGGCGCTGCTCGCCCGCCGCATGGGACGGACCCGCCTGATCGCCGAGACCGGCGCCGGGATGCACGGCGTCGCCACCGCCACCGTCGCCGCATTGTTCGGCATGCGCTGCGACGTCTTCATGGGCGCGCTGGACGTGGCGCGTCAGGCCCCCAACGTCGAACGCATGAAGGCGCTCGGCGCCCGCGTCATCGCCGTCGACGCCGGCAGCGCCACCTTGAAGGACGCCATGAACGAGGCGATCCGCGACTGGGCGGCCACGTCGGAAGACACCTTCTACGTCATCGGCACCGTCGCCGGACCCCATCCGTACCCCGCGATGGTGCGCGATTTCCAGTCGGTGATCGGCCGCGAGGCGCGGCGCCAGTGCCTCGAAAAGACGGGGAAACTCCCCGACGAGGTCGTCGCGTGCGTCGGCGGCGGCAGCAACGCCATGGGCATATTCGCCGGATTCCTCGACGACCCCGCCGTGCGCCTCGTCGGCGTGGAGGCGGGCGGCTCCGGCGTCGAGACCGGGCGCCACGCGGCGTCGATCACGGGCGGCACGGTCGGCGTCCTCCACGGCTGCAAGACTTTTTTGTTGCAGACCCCGGACGGGCAGATCCTCGAGACCCACTCGGTTTCCGCGGGGCTCGATTATCCCGGCGTCGGTCCGGAGCATAGCTATCTCGCGCAGACCGGGCGCGCCAAGTACGTGACCGTCAACGACGACGAGGCGGTCGCCGCCTTCGATCTGCTCTGCCGCACCGAGGGCATCATCCCCGCTCTCGAATCGTCGCACGCCGCGGCGTACGCCGTGCGCTCCGCGAAGGAGCTGCCGCCGGACGCCGTGGTCATCGTCAACCTCTCCGGACGCGGCGACAAGGATATGGAAAACGTCCGCCGGTACAAAGAAAAGGAGAATTTCTGAAATGAACCGCCTGCAGAAAATATTTTCATCGTGCAAAACGGCGCTCGTGATCTTCGACAGCTGCGGCGCGCCCTCGCCCGAGGAGTCCGAACGGCGTTTGGAGACCATCGTCGCCAACGGCGCCGACATCGTGGAACTCGGCGTGCCCTTCTCCGACCCGATGGCGGACGGACCCACCATCCAGCGCGCCTCGCTCGAGGCCCTGCGCCACGGCACCGACCTCGCCATGGTGCTCGGCATGGCGAAGCGCCTCCGCGAAAAGCATCCCGACACCGGGATCATCCTCTTCGGGTACTTCAACGTCTTCCTGCAATACGGCCCGGAACGCTTCGCCGCCGATTCGGAAGCCGCCGGAGTCGACGGCGTGCTCGTCGTCGATCTGCCGTTCGAGGAACGCGACGAATTCCTGCCCGTCTGCCGCAAACACCATCTCGCGCTGATCCCCCTCGTCGCTCCCGGCACCGACGCGGAACGCGCCCGGATGATCACATGCGACGCTTCCGGCTTCGTCTACTGCGTGAACGCCCGCGGCGTCACCGGAGAACGCGCCGCGCTGCCGCCCGAACTCGCCGGACGTCTCGCGGAACTGCGGAAGATCGCGCCCGTGCCGGTCGCCGCCGGGTTCGGCATCGACGGCCCCGAAGCCGCCGCCGCCGTCGCGCGGCATGCCGACGCCGTCGTCGTCGGTTCCGCCGCCGTCAGACGGCCGCTCGCCGAATTGGGCGCCTTCATCGCCTCGCTCCGCGCCGCCGTCGACTGATCCCGGCGCGGCGTCCGATCCCACCTCCGCGGCTTGCAAATGCGCGCCGCGGAGGTATATTATCGTGCCGGCGGAAGCTGTGCTGCCGCCGGCGACGGTGTTCAATGGATCACAAGGTTTTTTGAAGATGAGATATTTCGGCTGGGGACTGTTGTTCTTCGTCGTCGCCTATCTGCTGCCGATCGCGGGGCGTCCGCTGCTGCGTCCGGACGAGTTCCGCTATGCGGAGATCCCCCGCGAGATGATCGAAAGCGGCGATTATGTGACGCCGCGGCTGCTGCGGGCGCGTTACTTCGAGAAGCCGGTCCTCGGCTACTGGATGGTGGCGGGCTCGTTCCGCCTGTTCGGGGAAAACCGCTTCGCGCTGCGGCTGCCGATGGCGGCGGCGACCGGACTTACGGCGCTGCTGCTGGGGCTGTGGATCCGCCGCTCCTCGCGCGACCGCGAATGGGCGCTGTGGGCGGCGCTCTTCTACCTGTCGTCGGGGCTGGTGTTCGTCCTCGGCACGACGGCGGTCCTGGATGCCGTGCTGTGCCTTTTCACCACGGCGACGATGTTGTGCGTGCATCAGGCGGTCGTGACGGAGAAGTGGAACTTCGAGCGGCTGATCTGGCTGGTGCTGTGCGGCGTGACGGCGGGACTGGGTTTCCTGACCAAGGGACTGGTCGCGTGGGCGGTCCCCGGCGTCGCGGCGGCGGCGTGGCTGTTGTGGACGAAGCGCTTCAAGGCTTTTCTGTGGCTGCCGTGGATCCCGCTCGTCGCCCTGGCGGCGACGATCGCGCCGTGGGCATTGGAGATCCACCGCGCCGAACCGGATTTCTGGAACTACTTCATCGTGGTCGAGCATCTGCAGCGTTTCCGCGGCGGGGAGGAAAGCCAGCATCCGGAACCTTTCTGGTTCTTCATCCCGATCCTCGCGGGAACGCTCTTCCCGGCGCTGCTGACGGTGCTGCCGGGGGCGGCGGCGGGGAAGGAGTCGTGGCGCCGGATCTGGAACGATCCCGTATGGCGCTTCGCCTTCTGCGCATGGCTGCTGCCCTTCGTTTTCTTTTCGGTGTCGAGCGGCAAGCTGGCGACCTACATATTGCCCTGCTATCCGTTTCTCGGCGCGGTGCTGACGCTCCCCGCGCTGGAGGCGCTGCGCGGTCGCAGGCGCACCGCGCTGACGATCCAGCTGCGCGTGTTCGACGTGCTGGGCTGGGTGTTGCTGGCGGCCGGTTCCGGGGCGGTCGCGTTCGGTGCGGCGCTGTGGCCGCCGGCGGCGCTCGTCCGGTGGCTGCCGGCGCTCTCCGGCGGCAGCTGGTTCTTCATCCTGTCGGGAGTTTCGGGGATCGCGGGAGGAATATACATCCTGCGGCGGCGCAACGCCCCCCTGCGTCGGGTGGCGGGATTTTTGGGCGCGCTGGCGCTGGCGGGCGCGTGTTCGGGGCTGGTGCCGGAACTGGACTCCGACAAAATGCCGGAAGTCGATCTGCGGGCGCTGGCGGCGTCGGGCGGGTTCGATCCCGCGCGGGCGCATATCTTCACCTACGGGCAGATGGGTCACGCGGTGGCGTGGGTGTTCCGGCGTTCGGACACGCGGCTATTGTTTTCCGCCGGCGAGATGAATTACGGCGCGGACCGCGCCCGCGCGGAGAAGCGGCCGCTGCTTTGGAGTTTACCGGAATTCGTGCAATTGCTGAAACGCTCCGACCGGCCGGATGTGGTCTATGTCGTGACCTGGGACGGCAAGAACGACCGCCGTTTCCGCATGTTCGCCAAATATCCTCACCGCAAGCTTCCGAGCCGGACGGTCATGGTGCTGGTGTTTCCGCCGGCTCCGGCGGGGCCGCCAGCTCGATGATCTTTTTCTGCACCGCGTCGGCGCACAGACTGCCGAGGTGACCGCCGCCCGAGACCCAGCATATCCGCTTGTCGAAGGTGCGGTCGAGAAATTTCACGTCGTCATCGGTCAGCAGCGGATCGTTGGGACTGTGGATCACCCGCAGCCGCGGATCGGCGGCGAGCGCCGGGGCGAAACTCCGCAGACCCGACATGCGGAGCAGATCTTCCAACGGTATCTGCGGGTATTCCCGCGGCAGGATCTTCAACGCGTAGTTCCGGAAGTCGATCGCGTCGATCTCGCGGTACAGTTTGTTGCGATTCAAGAGCTTGAACGGAGTTTCCAACTCCGGCAGCGGGCGTTCGCGGTGGACGGTCAGCAGCACGTCGCGCAGCGAAATGTTGAGGTTCAGCCCCACGATGCTTTCGGCTTCGTCCGGACCGAGCGGCAGCCGGTAGCGTTCCGGATCCGGCGCATCGGGGGCGCCCAGCGGCGGCGGGATCACCAGACGCTTCGAAAGCACGTCGGCGTCGGCGCTGCGGGCGGCGATCATCCTGCCGCCGAACTCCACGAGCCGGTCGACGGCTTCCCGCGCCGAGAAGGCTCCGCTTTTGCGGGCGAAGCTGTCGGCGCGCTCCAGCGCGTGGCGCAGATCGGCGGGCGGATTGATCGCCAGCACCCGGTCGATCTTCAATCCGCCGTCGGAGGAACGGGTCGTGGAGGCGATCTTCAGCGCATGCATGGCGCCCATGCTGTATCCGGCGAGCAGGATGTAGGGGTCCTTCACGTCACCGCGTTCGCGGAGATCCTCCAAGGCGGAAACGAGGCGCATCTTGACCGCGGCGGCGTCCTCGGGCAGAAATCCCGGCAGTCGCAGGTTCGCTCCGGAACTTTCGAGGAAGTGCCAGTGGAAGGCGCTGTCGAAGGTCGCCACGTCATATCCCTCGCGGTACAACAGTTCCGCCAGCGCCAGCGCCGATGCGGCGTTCCAGGCGCCGCCGATGCCGGGGAGGATGAGCGCGAGTTTTTCGCGGCGCGGCGGCGCTTCGGGATCGGGGTCGGGCTGCTTCCAGAACGAGTAGCGCGGACGGGTGCGCCCGGCTTGCGCCGCCAGACGGCGCAGGCTCCCCCGGCGCACGAAGTCGCGGTTGAAGAACGACAGCCGGTAGTACCAGAAATCGTCGTCCCCGCGCGGGCGGAAGTGGAGCGACAGCAGCGACTGCTGCGCCGCCGTTCCTTCGTCCAGTCCCGGCACGGCGAGCCACTCGCCTTTCAAGCCCGCCGGACGCGGCGGCACGGGATGCACTTTGGGCGCGGGCGGCGGCGGAACTTCTTCGCCCCGGGCGACGGCTTCGGCACGTTCCTCCGCTTCGCGGCGGGCGGCTTTTGCCTCGGCGTAGGCGGCGTTGTGCGCGTGGTACACGAACTTGCGCTGCTGGATCTCGCGGTAGGCGAGCATCAGCTGGCGGTAACTCTTGTAGCGGTCGTCGCTGCCCTCGACCAGTTCGATGTAGCCGCGGTGGGCGACCACCAGACGGTTGATGGTGGTGACGTAGCCGCAGTACGGGATGTAACTTTTGGCGTCGAAGATCGTGTCGAAGAGCAGCCCCACCGTGTCACGCACGTTGACCGCCCGCGAAAACGGCAGCGTGAGGGTGCATCCGGGGTCGATGCCCCACGTCGCGAACGCCTGACCGAAGTTCGATTCGGTGCTGTAGAAGCCCCACCACGGCGCGGCGACGTCGAAGAACCCGCCGAGACCGATGATAGAATTGGCGAAGAAACGCACCGTTTCGTCGCCGGCGCCGCGCCACTCGGCGCTGAGCAGACAGCTGATGACCCGCGCGGGAAATTCCAGATTCAGACAGGCGTTGTCGATCACGTCGATGACGGGACGCGGCAGAATGGTGCAGTAGATCCTGCCGATGAAGTCCACGATGTAGTCCATGCAGAAGTCGGTGACGGCGAACATCACGCGGTTCGCGCCCTCGATCGGATCGTCGCCGCCGACCTGGTCTTCCAGTTCCGACAGATTCATCACGGTGCCGGGGGTGCCCGGCGCCTCGGAAAGCGGTACGGCGCATCCGCCCGCGAGGAGCATGAAACAGGCGCCGAGCAATGACAGCAACAGTTTTTTCATCATACCGTCCCCATGATCGTACCAGTCAAGCGGGCGCGGGAACCGCGCCGATTTCCGGTGATACGCCGATAATATATCATTGCAGATGAAAAAAATCTTCCCGGCGCGCTCTTATCGGCACGAAAAATTTGTTTTTACGGTCATTCGGTGTTATATTTATACCAAAAGTCAAAAAATCAGCGGAAAAACTTTCCCCAAGGAGTCTGTCATGGCGCAACTGGTTTACAATCCCGGCATCTTCAACGCCGACACGATGGACAAGGCGAAACAGTTGAGCGTGATCGCCGGCACTCCCATCCCGGAGAACATCCGCTGGGGCGAAGAGGTCAAGTTTCTCTGCACCACTATGGCGCGCGAGCTCATGCTGCGCCGCGGCGACCTGATTTTGGACTACGGCTGCGGCGTCGGGCGTCTCGCCAAGGAGTTGTGTGCGCTCGGCTGCGACGTCATCGGCGTCGACATCTCGCCCTCGATGCGCCGCTACGCGGTGGAGTACGTCAACGCGCCGGGGCACTTCGTCGCCGTCGCGCCGGAGGAACTCGCGCTGCTGGTCAACAAGGGGCTGCGCTGCGATCACGCCCTCGTCGCGTGGATGTTCCAGCATTCTCCCAACGTTTATGCGGATATCCTCTTCATCCTCAAGGCGCTCAAGGGACTGGGCGGGGTGATGGTCGCCGACAACCGGCAGATGCGGCTGGTCCCGGTGCAGGGCGAAAACCCGTGGTGCAACGACAACGTGGACATCTGGCGGCAGCTGGAACTTCAGCTCGGCATCCGCAGCAACACGGCGTATCCGGGCAACTGGGGCGCCGATCCGTCCAAGATCATGATCCGCTCGTACATGAAGACGACCAATCAGTAGATGTAATCCGGCAAAAGAACCGGAACCATAAATGCTTCGGCTCTCCGCGGGGCTGGAGGCGTGAAGCAAAACCAAGGAGGTAAAAAATGTCCAAGCTCGCCATCGATGGAGGAACCCCGGTATTCAAGACCAAACCCGCGCGTCCGCCGTGGCCGCCCGCCAATCCCGACGTGATCGGCCGGATCGCCGAGATGTATTTGAGCCACAAGTGGTCCTTCTACGGCAAGTATGAAAACGAGTTCGCCGAAAAGTACGCCAAGTACACCGGCGCCAAGTACGCGTCGATGATGGCGAACGGCACCGTCACGCTCGAGTGCGCGCTCCGCGCCTTCGGCGTCGGCCCCGGCGACGAAGTCATCGTCCCCGCCCAGACCTGGATCGCCACCGCGATGGCGGTCGTCTACG
>CACZPY010000063.1 GCA_902783135.1 uncultured bacterium | reverse complement strand
GGACGATCAGGATGCCGCCCGAGACCGTGTAGTTTTTGATCGTGCCGCGCGAAACGCCGCCGTTGTTCAGCGCCTGCAGCTGCCCCGAGTACAGCGTGCCGCCGTCGACCACCGCGTCGTTTTTGACGTCGATGTTGGTGTTGCCGTATTTGTACAGGTTTTTGACCGTGATGCCGGCCGCCACCGCGAAGGTGCCGCCGCTGTGGGTGACGCCGTCGACGTCCGCGCCAGCCGAGATGGTCAGCGTGCCCTCGCTCTGGGTGATGTTCCGCCCCGTCGCGCCCGCGGCGACGATCAGCGTGCCGCCCGTCAGCGTGGCACTGTCGACCGCCGCGCTGGCGCCGACGTAGATCATGCCGCCCGTCTGGGTGAAGCGGGAGACCGCGGTGCCGCTTTGGAAGTTGCCGGTGAGCCCGAGGTCAAGATCGTAGATGACTCCGTCCTCGGCGTAGGCGTCGGCGTCGTTGGTGATGCCGCCCTGCGCGATGTCGACGTCGCCCCAGATGTCGAAGTTGGCGCCGAGCGTCAGCGAACCGCCCGCTTCGACCGTGAGACCGTAGAAATGCGTGTACATTTCCTGCGAGAGTTTGCCGCCCGCGTGGACGACCGCGCCGCTGATGATCGCGTCCTCCTGATTGGCGATGCGCAACAAACCGCCCTCATAGACGTCGACGTCGCGGATGATCGCCTTACTGCGCCCGTAGAGGGTGCCGCCCGAGACCTGCACGTTGGAAAGCACCGTGCCCGCCCACTTGGCGACCACCGCGCCGCCCGTCATCCGCAGATTTTCGACGAGGACGGCGTCTTCGCCGGAGACGTTGCCCTGGGGGTCGAAGTCCACTTCGCCGGCGGTGACGGTGATATCCGTCAGGTGCGTATGCTTGCGGACGATCGCGCTGCCGCCGAAGGTCGCGTTCTCGACCGCCGCGCCGCTCTCGATATAAACGCTGCCGCCCGTCTGGTTGAAGTTCGACAACGTGACGCCGCTGCCGACCACGCCGTAGGTGAAGTTGTAGTCGAAGTTGTAGATGGTGCCGTGCTCGGCGTAGGCGTCGGCGTCGTTGGTCAGTGCGCCCTGCGCGATGTTGACGTCGCCCTTCAAGACGAAGTAGTTGTCGAGGGTCATCGCAGCACCCGCCTTGACGTCGATGTTCTCCCACGTCCGGGAGTTGGCGGCGCCCGCCCAGCCGCGGTTCACCACGCCGCCCGCTTCGACGACGAGGCCGTTGACCTTGCCGTAGTGGAACTGCATCGAACCGCCCTCGTAGACGTGGACGTTGTCGGCGCTCGCATTCTGCTGGATGTAGAAGGTGCCGCCGTCGTTGACGGTGACGCCCGAAGCGTACCCCGTCTCGGTGCGCACCGCCGCCAGACCGCCGTTCAGCGTGAGATCGTAACCGTAAGCGCCGGTGGAAATGTTGATCTGCGCGCTGGTGTTGGCGACGACATTGCTCACGACGCCGCCGTTGCTCGCGTGGATCGTGCCGCAACTGGTGGCGGCGGCGCCGTTCATAGTGAAGTCGGTTATGCTGCCGTTGCCGCCCAGATAGAGCAGATACGCGCCCGCCGCCATCGTGCCCGTCTTGATGGATGCGCCGTCCTTGAGTGTGACGGCGCCCGCCGTCTGGTTGAAACGGGAGAGCGTGATGCCCTGACCGAACGCGCCGGTGAGCCCGAGGTCGAGGTCGTAGATCGTGCCGTCCGTCGCCGTGGCGTCGGCGTCGTTGGTCAAGGCCCCCTGCGCGATGTCGATGTCGCCCCGGATCTCGTAAGAGGCGTTAAGCGTCCACGAAGCGCCCGCCTGCGCGTGGACGTTCTCATATACCGTCTTGACGCTGTTCGCCAACTTGCCGCCCGCGTACACGGTGATGTCCTTCAGCGTCGCCCCCGCCGCCATGTTGGTGACCTGAAGACCGGCGCCGTTGGAGATGCGGATGTCGCTGCCGACCGCGCCGTTCTGAATATACAGCGTCCCGGCGGTGACGTCGACGTCTTTCGCCCAAGTCTCCACCGAGCCGCCGCGGACGATCATCGTGCCCGCTCCGGTCTGGAAGCTGGAGAGCTTGACGCCGTTGGAGAACGTGGCGTTGGCGTTCATATTCAAATTGGTGAGCACGCCGTCGATGGTGCCGGCGTCGGCGTCGTTGGTCCACGCGCCGGCGGCGATGCTGATGGTGCCCATCATCGTGAAGCCCGTGTAGGTCGTGAACGACGCGCCGGCTTCGACGGTGAGCCCGTTGTAAACGACCGCCGCCTGTCCCCAGGTCGAGAACATGCCGGTGCCGCCCGAGTGGATGGTCATGTTGTTGACCGTACCCGAGAACTGCAGCGCGGTGCCGCCCGAAAATATCTCGAGGTTGGTGTATTTGGTTCCGCTCTGGATGTAGACGAGGCCGCCCTGCGATACGTAGATGTCCTGCGCCGAGGTGTTGGCGCCGCGGTTCTGGATGTAGCCGCCGTTGCTGACGTGGATGTTTTCCAAATAACCGTTCTTGTCGATGTTGACGAGTTTGCCGCCATTGCGGACGTAGGAGCTCTTCAGCACCGCATCGGCAAGGGTGCTGACGTTGGCGGCGCTGGCGTCGGGGAAGTTCGCCTGCGTGGCGATGATCAGCCCTTCGCTGGTCGCACTGGTGATGTTGAGTGTCGTTACATAAGCCATAGCATCAACCCTTTCCTGTTGTTGTTTGTTTTCTTTTGGTTTATATCAAATCGTCTTCGTTTCATGCCGGGCCCCCCGCGCCCCGGACCGCATGGGACTTATAGGACCTATGGGACCAATATTTCATCATCGCCCGTTGGTTTGCACTTGGGCATTGCCGCCGACACCCGTTTACCGCGACAGCGCGCCGCAAACTCTGGTACGCGGTTTCCTGCCACGCTTTATCCCAATCGTCTTATATGTCCTATAATGTCCTATACGCTTGCCACGCCATAGCCCGCAGGGCGACGGCGGGTCCTACTGCGCTTGTTTTATGTCGGTCGCCCGCATCCGCGCCAGCGTTGTACGCTTCTTACGCGGGACATGCCGTCATTCGTCTGCTCCCGCCTCTCCGCGACCGAAAACCTTAAACCGATAACCGAAAACCTTAACCCTTACTTCTTGAACTTCGCGTGTACCTTGACGGTCTTGCCGTTGGTGACGAAGATCTGATAATACTTCTGCCCCGCCTTGACCGGGGAACCCTTCTTGAGCTCCTTCTCGGTCGCGGAGACGAACGGGGTCATCGAGCGCCAGTTCTTGAAGACGCCGGGAGCGTTGACGCTCTTGTCGCCGTCCACGTCGAAGGCGAGGACTTCGAGATCGGTCTGCTCGGTGCGGTCGTCGTCCGCGTAGCCGGTGAGCGCCGGAGCCATCCGCGCCATGCCGGTCCCCTCGAACTTGAAGGTGAGTTCGAACTCGGTGACTTTGGCGAGGTCGACGAACATCGGGAAGTCGTAACCTTTGCGTTTCTTGTCGTAGAAGCCCGTACGCTCGCCGATCCACACGCCGTCCGGCAGTTTGTCGAGGCAGGTCATCTGCCCCCAGAAGTTCTGACACGGGAAGTCGATGCGCACGATCGGCGCCGCATTCAGAACGACCGCCATTCCCCACACCGCGAGACTCGCCAACACCAGTTTTTTCATCGTCATTTCCTTTCCTTATTATTGAATGGGTTATCGTTTCTTTTTCTGACCGCCGCCGTTTGTCCGAGCGGACACGAACGGACATGAACCCCGCTTCTTACGCGGGACAAACAGTTATTTGCCTGCAAACAGATATCCGCGACCGAAAACCTTTACTTCTTGAATTTCGCCTTGACCTTGATGACCTTGCCGTCGAAAATATAGATGGGACCGTACTTCTGCCCCGGCGTCGATTTCTTGCCCGGAGCATATTCGTTGGCGCCCGTGGCGACGAAGGTGTTGATGCCGAGCCAGCTCCGGAATTTCGCGGGCAGTTTGGCGCTCCTGTCGCCGTTCACCGAGAAATCGACGAGTTCGATGTCGCTTTCCACCTTGGTCTTGCGCAGGTCGTCCGCGTAGCCCGTGAGCTCCGGCGCCGACTGCGCCATGCACGTGCCCGCGAACTTGAACGAGAGTTCGAACTCCGTCGCTTTCGCGAGATCGATGAAGACCGGGAAGGTGTAGCCCTTCTTCTTCGGATCGTAGAAATTCTGACGCTCGCCGACCCACACGCCCTCCGGAAGTTCGTCGAGACACTCCATCTTGCCCCAGAAGTTCTGACACGGGAAGTCGATGCGCACGATGGGCGCCGCGTTCAGCACGACCGCCATTCCCCATACGGCGAGACTCGCCAAAACCAGTTTTTTCATCGTTTGTTCCCTCTGGCGCGGAAGGCGGTATTTCAGTTCGCCGATTCCAGATACTCCGGGCCGTCCAAATAGTACGCCTGCGCCCGCGCGGACATCGGCCGGTTCTGCCCGAAGAACGGGAAGTAGTAATCGGCGCGCAGCACGTCGAGGTCGACGCTCGCGACGTTGCCGGTGAGGGTCAGCAGATTCAGCCGCCCGTTGTGCAGAAAATACAGCCCGCTGTAATCGATGCGCGACCCGCCGAACACGGCGAGGAGCGCACACATCGCGCCGCCTTGCGCGCCGTCGAATTTGGTGATGTTGTCGGCGAGCAGCACCCGCTGCGAATTGCTGATCTGATCCCGGGTGCCGGGCGTGCCGTATTTGCGGATGCCTTCGTTCCACCCCGGCGCCATCGTGTTGTAGCCCCGGCCCTTGGCGTCGGTGTACGCCGCCGACGCCGTTACATTGTGATTGTACCCCGTACCGTAAGCCTGCGGCAGCGCCTGTCCGCTCGGATCGCCCGACTTGATCTGCATGCCCGGGCAGGCGAGGAATCCGGGATCGGTCTGATCCACGGCGCCGATGCCGATGTATTTGCCTTTCCACAGGTTCCAGATGTAGCTGCTGGAAATGAAGGTCTTGCCGTCCTTTTCCCGCGAGGCCTCCAGCGCCCAGCGCGCGCCGCACGGCCACCAGCTGCGGTGGTCGTCCAGATAGAGCGCCGAGATGACGCCGCCCTGCTTCAGATTGTTGATGCACCGCGTCGATCCCGCCCGTGCCTTCGCCTGCTGCAAAGCGGGCAGCAGCATCGCCGCCAGTATCGCGATTATCGCGATCACGACCAACAGTTCGATCAGCGTGAAATTACGTTTATTCATCGTACCCCCCCTATGGTATGGTGTAAGTTGTTTCATCTTTGGTTTGTGGGACCGGTGGGACTTTTGGGACCGGGATTACCGCAAACACCGGTTCACGGTTCCAACCACGCACGCCCCAATTGTCCTAATTGTCCTACCGGTCCCACTTCGTTCATTCCCGGTCGGTCGCTTGCATATGCGTCAGCGACCTTTCATCTTTCATCACTCATCATTGATTCATTTTCCGTCATAGCGGAAAACTTTGACCGCCCCTTGAAGTTCTTCGAGGCGCTGCTTCGCCTTCGGGTTCGCGGTCGTGCCGTAATGCCCCGTGTACGGACTTGTCGACATCAGCTTCTTCGTCGTTTTCGGCAGCGCGTTGTAGAATGCGAAGACGTTCGACGGCGGGCACAGCTCGTCCGCGAACCCGGTGCAGACGTACACTTCGCATTTGATCATCGGCGCAAAATTCACGCAGTCGTAGTACGCGCAGGTCTCGAGCGGCCGTTTGTCGCCGTTCTTCAGCCGGTCGGTGATGTGGCGCACCGGGATGCTGTGCGTACGCCCCGAGGCGTCGCCGTCGAATTCGCAGAAGCACGGCACGTCGATCACCGCCGTCGTCACGTCCGGATCGAGCGCCGCCGCCGCCGCGGACTGCGCCCCGCCCAGACTGCCGCCCACCGAAACGAGCGTTTTGCCGTCCCACTCGGGGAGGCTCTTCACGAAGTCCAGCGAGCGCATGATCCTGTAATACATGTCGCTGAAGCACCACTTTTCCCGGTCCTCGATGCCCGCCAAGCCGCCGGCGATGCGGATGGTCGTATTGTAGTTGTAGTAGTCCTTGCCCATGTTGCAGGGGCGGCCGTGCCACGTGGGGGTGAAGCCGATCGCGCATTGTTTGGCGCGGCGGAGCGCGAAGTCGGGACTCGTGTCGCTCGCCATCCAACTTGCCCAGTCGACGTAGGCGGGGAGGCTCTTGGGCTTCGCGCCCTCGGGGAGCGCCAGATACCCGCTCACCGGAAAGTCCCCGGCGCACGGGATCTCGACCGTGAAGAACTTTATCCCCGGCTCCGGGGAGGCAAGCGGCGTGAAACGCGGTTTGAGCGGCACTTTGTCCAGTTCGGCGCGGCGCTTCGCCCAGAACGCCTCGAAGTCGGCGGGGCGTTTCACCCGCGTTTCGATCTCGTCGGCGGAAAAGAGCGCGCCGGCCTCGGTGGTGATCGCGGGCTTCTGCGGGTGTTTCTGCACGCCGGGACCGCTCAGGAGCTTCCCGTTGGCGTCCAGCACCTGAAATCCGAAGAAGACCCAACCCGGCTTGTCCGACTTGTAGGAAAATTCGACCGGCTTGCCGGTGGTCGTGAACTCCTTGCGCTCGACCGCCTTGCCCTCCCATCGGATGATGACGCGCGCCCGCGTGCCCGAAAGCGGCTTGCCGTCCTCGCAGAGCGTCACCCGGCAGGTCGCCGTCTCGCCCGCGCGGTAGTAGCCGTCCGCGTGGTCCAATTCGATACTGTGCCCGCGGTACGCGCCCATGACCGCGACCGCCGCCAGCAGCGCCGCCGCCGCAAAGATCTTTTTCATCATTTCGTGCCTCAACGATCCGCCGACCCGCGGCGAACTGCTTTGAAAAACTTAACGGACAG